>CAYFSY010000187.1:0-3064 GCA_964345905.1 uncultured Paludibacteraceae bacterium
TGATGTTTTTTGAAACATTAAGGCATTAAGAAAATTAAGGACATTAAGATTTCATTAAGACCCTGACCTATTAGCAATTTCTAAATTCCTAAATTCCTAAATTATTCTATAGGCTCGCCCCTACAAACTTTTTAAAAACATGCTCCCTTCCCCGCGTGGAAGCGCTGGGAATGGGATCAAAAAAAACTCCCACCAACTTTGTGGCGGGAGAGTTATCTTGTCCTTTTTTCTGTTGAGAAAGAGGTTTATTTCTTTGCTCTTGATGCCCTATCTTTGTAGCGGCTCATGAACTTATCAACACGTCCTGCTGTATCTACAAGCTTAGACTTACCAGTGTAGAATGGGTGCGATGTGTTGGAAATCTCGAGCTTTACCAAAGGGTACGTTACCCCATCAATCTCGATGGTTTCTTTCGTAGCAACTGTCGAGCGAGATATGAACGTATCATCGTTTGACATATCTTTGAACGCTACGGGACGATAACTTTCTGGGTGAATTCCTTTTTTCATCTTCGTAAGATTTAAAACAATTTATAAAATTTAAGCGGAGAGAGAGGGATTCGAACCCCCGGACCTGTTACAGTCAACGGTTTTCAAGACCGCCGCAATCGACCACTCTGCCATCTCTCCAAAAAAGTGGTGCAAAGGTAATACTTTTTTCCTGCACCACCAAATTTTTTTGCAATTTATTTCTCACCAACCCACTTTACATAGCACATATCCTCACGATACGGAAGCAGGTCATGATGTGGGAATAGACGGAATCCATAACGATACAGACCACCCTGCTTTAGAGAATAGTTCAGCGAGAAGTGCAGTATCGAACCCTCTTTCTTTACCAAATTAAACGCCTTAGTCTTCTCCAAACAGAAGTCTCCCTTGCCGTTAGCCTGCATCAACACAAGCTCTAAGCACAGCGAAGAGTCGTTAAGGCTCTTGGCATCAACTACAGCCTCTACGTCTATTACGTTTCCGAGTGCCTCGTCGGTAGAGCTATCCACCTTCAGCGACTGAACCTCTATAGAGTCCCACACACGAGCCACATTGAGCTTCCACTCTGCTATCTCGCGTACCTTTTGGTAGCCGTCTGCTACAAGCAATGCGTGGCGCTTGCCAAGCGGTGTGTAGAATTTATTGATATAGTCGTCCATCATTCGCTTCATAGTGAAACGTGGTGTAATCTTAGCTATAGAGTTCTTTATGACATCAATCCAGCCCATAGGAATCCCCTCTTCGTTCTCCTCGAAGAATAGCGGAATTATCTCCTTCTCTAGCATGGTGTATATAGTCACAGCGTCGAGTTGGTCTTGGTGATAAGTGTTTTCGTAGGTCTGCTTATCGGTAATAGCCCAGCCTGCTCCCTCTACGTAGCCCTCGTACCACCAGCCGTCTTTTACCGAGAAGTTTAGCACACCGTTCATCTGAGCCTTTTCGCCAGATGTGCCAGAAGCCTCTTGGTCACGTGTAGGCGTATTGAGCCACACATCTACTCCCGAAATCAGACGCTTTGCCAGAAGCATATCGTAGTTTTCGAGGAATATGATTTTACCCAAGAACTGTGGCATACGCGACACCTCTATGATGTGTTTTATCAGTCCCTGTCCTGCTCCATCGGCTGGGTGAGCCTTTCCTGTAAAGATAAATATCACAGGACACGAAGGGTTATTTACTATCTTCGAAAGCCTATCGAGGTCTTGGAATAGCAAGTGTGCACGCTTGTAGGTAGCAAAACGCCTTCCAAAACCGATTATCAGAGCCTCCGGACTCATGTGATTGATAATAGAAACAATCTTGGTTGGGTCTTGTTGGGTCTTAAGCCAATTCTCTTCAAACTGTGTACGGATGTATTGTATCAATTTGTCTTTCAACCCCATACGCGTTGCCCAAATCTCTTTGGCTGGGACATCGTAGATTTTGCTCCAAATATCGAGGTTCGATTGGTCTTCGTAGAATGATTTATCGAAGTTTTTCTCATAAAGTTTTTTCCATTCAGAAGCCGCCCAAGTAGGCAAGTGCACACCGTTTGTAACGTAGCTAACGTGATTTTCCTCTGGGAAATAGCCTCTCCAGAGGTGTGCAAACATACGCTTAGAGACCTCGCCATGCAGATAGCTTACACCGTTGATACCCTCGCAAGTGTTGCAGGCAAAGACACTCATACAGAACTTCTCGTCTGTATCTGGATTGCTACGACCCATATTCATAAACTCACTCCAAGTAATACCGAGCTTAGAAGGATACTCGTTCATGTAGTGGTTTAGAAGCTCCTCTTCGAAGTAGTCGTGTCCGGCAGGCACAGGCGTGTGGACAGTATAGAGCGACGATGAGCGAACCACCTCCAAAGCCTCTCTGATGGAGAGTTTGTCATTCTGAATCAAATCCACCAAACGCTGCAGATTTATGAAAGCCGCATGTCCTTCATTGCAGTGATAAATGTCTTTTTTGATACCAAGTTTTTTCAGCGTAAGAATACCGCCAATGCCGAGCATAATCTCCTGCTTCAGCCTATTCTCGTTGTCGCCGCCATAGAGCTGGTGCGAGATAAAGCGGTCTGCCTCTGAGTTTGGCTCGATGTCTGTATCGAGCAGGTAGAGGCTGATTCTGCCCACTGCCGCCTTCCACACGTGTGCATAGACCATTCTATTTGGGTAAGGCACAGCGATTGTAAGTGGATTGCCCTCCTCGTCTTTTACCTGGCTAACGGGCAGTTTGCCGAAGCTCTGAGCCTCGTAGTTGGCTATCTGCTGACCGTCGACAGCAAGCGACTGAGAGAAGTAGCCATAGCGATACAAAAAGCCTACTGCCACCATATCTACGCGCGAGTCCGAAGCCTCTTTCAGATAGTCGCCAGCGAGCACTCCCAGACCGCCAGAGTAGATTTTTAGGTGATCCACCAAGCCGTATTCCATGCTGAAGTAAGCTACAGAAGGAATATCCTCGCGAGGAGGTGTGTTTATATAGTTGCGATATTTTGCATAAACCTGCTCCATACGTTGGCAGAAGTCGCTATCTTTAGAGAGGTATTCAAAAACCTCCTCTTCGGTATATTCAAGCAATGCCAAGGG
>CAYFSY010000188.1:0-3030 GCA_964345905.1 uncultured Paludibacteraceae bacterium
GTTCGCCTCGTCTCGGTGCCTTCGGAGGGGCTTTTCCGCAATCAGCCGCAGGAGTACCAAGACTCTGTCTTGCCGCCAAATGTTAAGCGCTTTGGACTGACGGCAGGTTTGCCTGTAAACCTCGAGGGGTTGGTGGGCTGCAACGGCAAAGTGTTTGGCTTGAACCACTTCGGCTACTCAGCACCCTACACCGTTCTCGACGAGAAGTTTGGATTCACTGCCGAAAACATTTTCAAAGAGGTTAAGAGTATTTTATAAAACATAGTGATAGAGGCACCGATGAAAGTTTTTTGTCGGTGTTTCTATCTTTTTTGTTTATAGATAAAAACCAATTTGTATAGACGATGAGTTTTCTCTCTATTTTGCTGATAGCTATTGGGCTGGCAATGGATAGTTTTGCCGTTGCTATCTCTCAGGGCATTTGTGCCAAGAGGCTCAGAGCGAAGCAGGTTCTGCTGCTTGCGGTGCTTTTCGGTGCCTTCCAGGGGCTGATGCCTCTGATAGGCTACGCTGTGGGCTTGTCGTTTGCTGAGGCTATCAAGGAGATAGACCACTGGGTGGCGTTTCTGATACTCTCTGCCATCGGCGGGAAGATGCTCTTTGAGGCTATCCGCAGCAGCCGCAAGGGAGAGAAAGATGAAGAGGAGTGCATCTGCGAAGACAAAAGACGCTTTGGGCTGAAGAACCTTACCATTCTCGCCATTGCTACCAGCATCGACGCCTTGGCTACGGGGCTGATATTTGCGCCACACCCGGAGGTTATCCTCTCTGCTGTGCTTACAATCGGCATTACCAGCTTCTTGCTCTCGCTCTTTGGTGTGGTAATGGGCAATAAGGTGGGCAAGAGATTCAACTTCAACTTCGAGATTGTCGGAGGTATTGTATTGATACTGATTGGAGTAAAGATTTTAATAGAACATTTAGCTTAAAAAATTAATTAATAAATAAACATAAAATATACAATTGAATTATGAATGAATTAGATGAAAAGATAGAGGCAGTACAAAACTCCGCATACGCTGTAAGTCGCTGGACTAAAGAGCTCCTGGAGGGCTGGGGCGTGTCGCCAGAGATGAATGGCTTTGTAAACATGCTGCTGCTGAGTGCGGGTATAATCCTGTTTACCTATGTATTCCAACTCATAGCAAAAAGGCTTGTGATTTTTGTGCTGAAAAGGCTGGGTAGGATAGAAAAGTTGAAGTTTGCAAACCACTTGCTAAACAACCGCTTCCCAATGTTCCTAGCTTTTATAGTGCCACTCACATGGGTGCGAAACACCATTCCCGTAGCTTTCGAGTACTATCCGAAGACAGCGGTATTCCTTACAGGAGCCACCAATATATTTATAGTCTTGATGATTTATTGGCTGATAAATGCGATACTTAAATCTCTCTGCCAATACATCATGTCGTTCGAGAGGTTCAAAGATAAGCCTATCAACAGCTACTTCCAAGTTGGCGGAATTTTCCTCACGATACTGACTATCGCAGCAATCTTTACTGTGCTGACGGGAATTACCATCAAGGGATTCTTTACCGCTATGGGAGCTGCCTCTGCTGTGCTGATGTTGGTGTTCAAAGATACTATTCTGGGCTTTGTTACCAGCATCCAGGTAACCACCAACGACATGGTAAGGATAGGCGACTGGGTAACCATGCCTAAATACAATGCAGACGGCGATGTGGAGCAAATCTCGCTTACAACTGTGAAAATCAGAAACTTCGACAAGACAGTAGTAACCGTGCCTACCTACTCGCTAATCTCAGATTCGCTTCAGAACTGGCGTGGAATGCAGGAGTCTGGCGGCAGACGTATCAAACGTTCGATTCCTATCAAGCAGTCGTCTATCAGCTACATAAAAGCTGAGGAGCTGGAGGGTTACAAAAAGATTCAGTTGCTTGAGGGCTATATCACAGAAAAACAGGCAGAGATAGAGAAGTACAACAAAGAGAGTGGTGCCAACAAGGAGCTGCTACTAAACGGACGGAACCTCACAAACTTGGGGCTATTCAGAAAATATGCAGAGCTATATCTGAAAAACCATCCCGATATACGAAAAGATGCCACCCTTATGGTGCGCCAGCTTGAGCCAACCACGCAGGGTATCCCCATAGAGATATACTGCTTCTCAAACACAGTGGTATGGGCTGAATACGAGGGCATAGCATCGGATATTTTCGACCACCTTACGGCGGCAATGCCATACTTCAACTTGGGTATTTACGAGCAAATCTCTGATGCTAAAAACCTAAAAAAGGTCATTGAGTAGAGAGACGCAATGCATTGGTTTGGGGGTTGTGGAGACACAATGCATTGCGTCTCCACATTGTATTTTATTTTGTGTACAATGATATAATCAATTCAAAATCATTTTTGTCTAAACCCATCACCGACAATCGTGGTTGCCGGATTAATTATTCTATCAAGAATTTCTTGTGTATCCCTAATTAATAATTCTTTTCATGTTTTTAGCTTTCAATAATAGGTTTAAGAATTTCGGGACTACGAACAGCAAACAGTTTTATGCGATTGCGAACCTCGCTATCCGGATGGCTCCAGATTTGGTGCAATTGCTCAATAACTTCCTTCTTTTCAGTGTCTCTTAACTTTTCAAACTCCCTGCCTTGCATTACTTTTGCTATATCACGTTCTACAAATTGCACAACATCAATTTCACGCTCTTTCATATGGACAGGGAAATAAAGGTTGAATATAATAGAATTCAAGGATGTATTAATTAGATCTGATTCAGCTAGTTGGAAGGTGTATGCGTTTTGTACAATCTGTGTCAACTGCTTAATTAGTAATGAATAAGCATTATTCAATACGATTGGTAATTGTAGAACTTTGCCTTGTGTTAAATGTGGAAAAGTAGTTCTATCTTTTTCACCATATGTTTTATGATACCAAAAGCTTATAAGAGAACTATTTAATATTCCTAGGAAGTAGTATGGATCAAATTCTTTTGGTTTTATTATTTTGGTTCAAGATAACTTTAGAGGATTTTTCCTCAAAATTTTCAGCAAAGTT
>CAYFSY010000189.1:0-1045 GCA_964345905.1 uncultured Paludibacteraceae bacterium
GATGCCGATTATCGTGCCAAGTTGAATCAACTAATAAACAGCCAAGAGATGAAAGAGGCATTAAAGCTCCCACTTCGTACAAAAACAAGAAGGAAGTTTCACACAGGTATGGAAAGTGGTGTGCTGGTAATAGCGAAAAAGAAGAGTGAAATCGTTTTCAAGTTTGCAAAAGACAGTGAAAGTATACATAATATTTCGTCTCAAGATGCCTTTAAGCTGTTAGAAAGTGAGCCAGATGAAAGGGGATATGAGGTATCTGACAAATTTGAGGAGCTCTATGATTTGGCAAAACAATCCCTATTTGTAACAAAATCGGAGACCGATGTTGAAAGGACGAAACGAGATGCCTTAGATAAAATACGTGCTATGATACAAGCAAAAGCTTGTAGTAAAGAGTATCTCGAAGACCTGAAAACTGCCATTGAATACGATGCCCTATCCGGCTATACGCTTCGAATGATCAACCGATTAAAGTCAGCTGAATATGCAACTTTACCCCAAAATATAAGTAATGACTATATCCAGAAGGTACTACGTACATATGATGACATCGACCAAAGAGGTGTAGAAACCTTGATATTAGCACAAGAAATCGAAACCATGCAATCTTAAATATTTCAGTATTATGAATTTTAACAGTCCCTATAATCGCACCGATTTTCTAAGTTTTATAGAACAAAATTTTCTGCCAGATGATTTCGAAGCAGATGATACAAAATACGGGACCTCGAGTCTTGGCTTTACTCCACGCTATCTGACAGATGCCACCAAGTTGGGTACTTGCCAAAGTATGCAACTTGATGTATTTGAGGTTATCCACACTTCTACTCACGATGCCCGAGTGGGCGTTGCACAAGACGCTTTCAGGCTGATGTTGCATAAAAGCTACAACAACCGTGCATTGGTGATTTTCAAACAAGCCGACAGCTCGCAATACCGTTTTTCGCTTTTGCAGATTGAGGCAGAACAGGCTGAAAACTCGTCTCGCATCACGAGAAGCTACTCCAATCCGAGACGATACTCTTTTCTTCTGGGAGAGGGTGCC
>CAYFSY010000189.1:1055-3018 GCA_964345905.1 uncultured Paludibacteraceae bacterium
ACATGTAAAAACACCTACGCAGTTTTTGCTTGAAAAAGGTAAGTTAACCCCCAAAGACGGCGACTATTTTAACGACCTACAAGAGCGGTTCTCTGTAGAGGTACTTACAAAGCTTTTCTACAAAGAGCTCTCCGACTGGTATTTCTGGGCACTTAAGCATGTGGAGTTTCCATCAAAACCAACCGCAGAGGAAGCACACGCTGAAAATAAACCGCTGGAAGATTTGGTAAAAGAGCACAACGCTACCAATGTCATTCGTATGCTGACACGTATTCTGTTTGTTTGGTTTATCAAGCAGAAGGGCTTAATCCCTGAAGAGTTATTCGATGAGGACAAACTAAAAAACGATATTCTTACCGAACTGAACCCAATAAGACAAACTGGGCTTTTCTCTGAAATAGGTAAGGATAGTGTTTACTACAAAGCCATTCTGCAAAACTTGTTTTTTGCTTCGCTCAACTGTCCTATCAAGCCACAAAGCGACGATGAGGACAGGCGAGAGAGAGGATTTAGGAGGGATGCAAACTATGGAGATGATTTCGGGAACGATTGGCTTTTCCGTTACCGTAAATATTTCAAAGACCCAGATGCATTTGTTGAGCTGATTAACAGTAAAGTGCCATTTCTGAATGGAGGACTTTTTGAGTGCTTAGACGATAAATACAGCAAAGTTTACATTGATGGCTTTTCAGACAAAATGGCAAAAGGCGAACGTCTGATAGTTCCAGACTATCTCTTTTTTGGTAGAGATGAAAGTGTAGATTTAAGCGATGATTATGGTGAGAATACTCCGCAATTCAAACAAGCTTCGGTAAAAGGTCTGATTAATATCCTGAAAACATACAATTTTACGGTAGAAGAAAACACACCGGCAGAAGTAGAGGTTGCACTTGACCCTGAATTGCTCGGAAAGGTCTTTGAAAACTTACTGGCAAGCTTCAATCCAGAGACCAAAACCACGGCGCGTAAACAGACAGGCTCGTTCTATACGCCACGTGAGATTGTAAATTACATGGTGGACGAAAGCCTTATAGCATATTTCAAAGAAAAAACATCTATCGGAGAGGAGCAAATACGACCGCTATTCCAATATACCGACGAAGGTCACAACCTCACAGAAACTCTGGTCAAAGAATTGATGGAGGCTCTCTATCACTGTAAAATCCTCGACCCAGCCTGTGGTTCGGGAGCTTTTCCTATGGGTATTTTGCAAAAATTAGTTCATTTGCTGCAAAAGGTTGACCCTGAAAATCATTATTGGAAAAAAATACAAAACGAAAAAGCTTAACTGGAGATTCAGCAAGCATTGGACACTGAGGATAAAAAAGAGCGAGAAAACAGACTGATTGAAATAAACAACGCTTTCGACATCAGCAAAAACAGACCTGACTATGCTCGTAAACTTTTTTTGATAGAAAATTGCATTTACGGTGTTGATATTCAGCCTATTGCAACACAGATTTCAAAACTTCGTTTTTTTATTTCGCTCGTAGTTGACCAAAACAACGATACAGACAGAGACAACAATTTTGGAATTATTCCATTGCCAAACTTAGAGACAAAGTTTGTAACTGCAAACACGCTGATTGGTATTGAAAGACCGAGAGAAATGGGAACTATTTTCGAAACTCCGAAAATTCAGGAATTACAAGAGGAACTTCGAGTATGTAGGCATAAGATATTTGGTGCCAAAACTAAAAAAACCAAACAAAAATATCGTAAACTTGATAAGGAAATTCGTATGGCAATAGCCGAAGAGTTAAAACAAATAGGTTGGGATAATGATAATGCCGATAAACTTGCTGGTTGGGATCCATACGACCAAAACGCATCATCGCCCTTCTTTGACCCCGAATGGATGTTTGGATTGCAAAGAGAAAATCGGCAATTAAATTCAGCAAGTGGTGGATACTTTGATATTGTTATCGCTAATCCACCATATATAAATATTAAAAAAAAGGAT
>CAYFSY010000190.1:0-2959 GCA_964345905.1 uncultured Paludibacteraceae bacterium
TATTCCAAGGCAGGAAGTTTAAGCTTTATGTGGGAATGGGCAGCTTGGCTGCAATGAAGCGTGGCAGCGCCGACCGCTACTTCCAAAGCAAAGATACTCATGCTAAGAAACTCGTTCCAGAGGGCATCGAGGGACGTGTTGCGTACAAAGGTGCTGTGAGCGACTCAATCTACCAGCTTTGCGGTGGATTGTCGTCGGGCATGGGCTATTGCGGCACACCAGATATTCGCTCGCTGCAAGAGAACGGTGTGTTTGTACGCATTACATCGGCAGGACTCAAAGAGAGCCACCCGCACGACATCGACATCACGGTAGAGGCACCGAACTATACGAATTGATTTGTAGAACAATGAAGAAGTATCAAAGATAGACAGATAGTTAAAAAGAGGTAAGTTGCAAGATGCCTCTTTTTTTGCACACAATCAATTTTTTTCATTACCTTTGCGGATGTTTTTAATTTAAATAGTATGAAGAGAAAACTAATCATAACAGTCATAACACTTTTATTGATATTTTCGTGGGAAAATATTGTAGCTCAAAAGCATACTATTAGCGGTTATATCAAAGATTATTTGTCGAAGGAGCACTTGATAGGAGCTAGCGTTTACGATACTATATCACAACTCGGAGCATCTGCCAATGTTTATGGCTACTACTCAATTACTCTGGACGAAGGAGCGGTTAGTCTGCAATACTCTTACACTGGATACGCTGTGGAAGGGATTGATTTTTATCTATCAAAAGATACGGTTATAAATATTGAACTCAGCGAAGTTAATGTACTTGGCGAAGTGAGTATAACTGCCTCTATGAGCGATATTGGAGTAAAAGGGAGCCAGATGAGCGCTATAGAAGTTCCCATTGAGCAGATAAAGGCAGTTCCAGCAATGTTTGGTGAGATTGATTTAGTGAAAGCTCTTCAATTATTACCAGGTGTACAGAGCGGTACAGAGGGGGACAGCTGGATTTTACGTTCGTGGTGGAGGACCAGACGAAAACCTTGTGTTGCTCGATGAAATCCCTGTTTATAACATCAACCATGCGATGGGACTATTCTCTATCTTCAATGCTGATGCAGTAAAAAATGTGGTGCTCTATAAGGGCAGTTTTCCTGCCAGATATGGCGAAAGGCTCTCGTCGGTAATAGATATCCGCACCAAAGACGGGAATATGCAGAAGTATCACGGTAATTTTTCCATAGGATTGATTGCTGCAAAACTAAATGTAGAAGGACCAATTGTAAAAGATAAGACCTCATTTTCTCTATCTGCAAGGAGAAGTTATTTTGACCTGTTTACTGCTCCAATATCTAAACTTGCAACTGCTGGAGAAGCAATGGTGGGTTATTATTTCTATGATGTCAATGCTAAACTTAACCATAAGTTTTCTGATAAAGACCGCCTGTATTTGAGTTTTTATTTGGGGAATGATGGTATATATGTTATTTCAAATGAGTCGTATGACTCAGACGAGTTTTCTAAAATGAAGTTGTCATTAAAGTGGGGTAATATCATTACTGCGTTGCGCTGGAACCATATTGTCAACAGCAAAATATTTATGAACACCACAGCTGCATTTTCTCGTTATAGATTTAGGATTGGTATTGCAAATACCATAAAAGAGTTAGATGAAGCGGGTGAACTCCAGACACATAAAAACTCCATTGCGCTGAACTCAGGTATAATGGATTTTATATTAAAAAGTGATTTTGACTACAATATTGCTCCTCGTAATACGATGAAATTTGGTGTAGCCTATACGCTTCATAAGTTCAGTCCAGAGGTGACGACCTCACAATTGGCAGATATGGATATAGATGAACTAAGCACTTATAAAGATCCTAGAAATAGTATTTGGGCAAACGAATTTTCGGCTTATGTCGAAGATAATTTATCTTTAACCAACTGGCTAAAGGTTAATGGCGGATTGCGATATTCAGCATTTCTGGTGCAAAAGCGATTTTATAACTCACTACAACCACGACTTGGAGTGCGTTTTTTAGTAATGGAAAATCTATCATTTAAGATGGGATATTCATACATGAGTCAATACATACATTTGTTATCGAACTCTACGCTATTTATGCCTACAGACCTTTGGGTGCCAGCTACTCGGAAGATTGTTCCACTAAACACGCATCAGATTTCAGCAGGAGTATTCTATAATCTAAAAAAAATGTTTGATTTCTCTTTGGAGGGGTATTATAAAACGATGAACAATGTAATAGAGTACAAAGACGGTACAAACTACTTTATCTCCTCAGATGGTTGGGAAAATAGGGTAAGCGTTGGACGTGGCTGGTCTTATGGAATAGAGCTGTTTGTTCAGAAGACTGTAGGAAGGGTGACAGGCTGGATTGGATATACCTTAGCCAAGTCTATGAGGCTTTTTGACAAAGAGGGGCAAGAGATAAACTTTGGTAGACCATTCCCAGCGAAGTTTGATCGCCGTCATGATTTTAAAATCACTGCCGCATATAAGATTAATGATAAAATAGATATATCCTCCTCATGGCTATTCCAGACAGGCAATGCAACAACACTAGCTATGCACGAATATACTAATATCGAAGGACGTGTTCAAGAGCATATCGAGTCTAGAAACAACTATAGATTGCCAAACTATCATAGGTTAGATCTTGGTATAAATTTCAATAAAAAGAAACGCATAGGTACACGCACTTGGAATATTAGTGTGTATAATCTGTATTATAACCAAAATCCTTTTTTGCTTATGGTTGATAATGAATATTATGGAATAAATGGCAATTCACGCAAAGTTCTCCGTCAGCTCTCTTTATTTCCCATAATTCCTTCGGTAAGTTACTCATATAAGTGGTAGTAATAGCCTGAGCAAAAATGCAATGAAAAAAGTCTTCACTTCTAGAAGTGAAGACTTTCGTCATCTTGGTGGAGAATAAGGGACTCGAACCCTTGACCCCCTGCGTGCAAGGCAGGTG
>CAYFSY010000191.1:0-606 GCA_964345905.1 uncultured Paludibacteraceae bacterium
TCAGTAGTGATAGAGTTGCCTCTCCTGTCATCATTGGTTCGCGGTTTGGGAATACTTCGCGTTCCTTAATTTCACGTGTTAGGTGGTTAGATACTAAATCTTTATTGTCTCTGATATGGGTTGGTGTAAGGCTTGAATTTCTATTAAATATGTAGTTGTCAACATTATACCAAGATATCAGTGAGCGGTTTTTACCATATTCTATATTGTTAGTAAGTTTTCCTTCGGGGAATAACGCGTCGGGTGCGTTATCCGCAGGGGTTGAAGCCAGATACCAGTTGTATGGATATTTTATATCAATAGAGGTCTCTGTAGACTCAAAATCATCTAAATATGCATATCCAGGATTGTTTCTAATCTTTCTGTGTCCGGGTATCATCTGTGCAAACTCTCCTGTAAATTGTATTGACGAAGGTGCAGAAAGCTCAAGCAGAGGCAGTTTGTCCAGAGCTGTGGTTAGCCACTGGAAGTTCTTTTTGTATGCTAAGCTTAGTCCCCAGATTGTGTTTGAGACAGGTTCGCTGCCCATTGCTGTTTTGTTTACAATAGGCATCTCCGAGAGGTGCATAATGGTTCCACCAATGTTGAAGTCGGGGTTGAAGGCAT
>CAYFSY010000191.1:616-2929 GCA_964345905.1 uncultured Paludibacteraceae bacterium
CCCACAAGGGTTTTCCGTTGCATCTGAAACATATCTTGGTTCTCCAGCTGCACATCGATTGGTGTGTTTGAAGCTAAAAGCTGTTGGTTTAGAATGGTTACCACACCCATAATGTAATCCACCGTGTAGTCCACATTCTCTACCAAATCTGCTCCACCAGCTCTAACCTTTACCGAACCTTGCGGCACGTTCATTGCGTTGAGATAAATCTCCGAACTGGAAGTTCCCTGAAATTCGCCTGAAAGTTTGAACTTGTTTCTCGAAGAGAATTCCGAAGCCGACACCAAAGTAGAGTCGTAGAGCTCTTGGAATACGTAATTGTCTGCAATGGCGTCGTTGCCAATAGCCTTGCGCAGGTGCTTGCCAAACGGCTCTACTACTGGGAAAATTACTCGTCCCATTGAGGATATTATGGTATAGCCCTCTACGAAGTCAAACTTGCCGTCTGGACGAGGGTTTTGGAAGCCGTCGAGCTTATCCAGTCCCATTACGCTCAAAAGCACTTTGTTGCTGATGTTGCCAGCGTTGATATAGTTTAGATAAACACCAGTAGAGTCATTTTTGTACATCACGTTCAGCTTGAAGTTTTCTGCCTGAAACGAGTTTGCTCCTAGCGAATATACGTTTTTCATCATCAAATCCCATGTGGTAGCGTAGTTTGCCACAACAGTAGATTTCAATAGCTTTACTATCAGTGCGTTAGGAACGTTGACTCCGTCTGTAGAGAACTCTCCTACTTGATAAACCTTGCCTCCGTGTGTGTACTCAAAAGCCACTGCCAGAACCTCGTCAGGCTGTAACGACTGTCGTAGCGAGATGAATCCTAAAGCAGCGTTCAAGGTGTATTCCGAAGGATCTAGCTTACGTGCTGATTCTATCTTCTCGAAGTCCTCTCCACCCACGATGCCTGCTGCGGTGTAGGTAGCTCCGCCCATCAGTTGCATAAACTGTTGAATATCACGCATTCCCGTGTTGCCACTAATTTCGTTGTAGAGCGAATTCGCTCCGTTTTGAGGAAGCTTAGAGGGATTGGAAGTTGTCCAATGGTTGTTGTTTTTTTTATCAGACTCACCCAAGTCGGTGAACGCTATAATATTACGCGCTTGCTCAAACTGAGCGCGCTTATTTGTAATCCACACCTCCACTCTATTGATGTTGATTCCAGAGGTTATGTATGGCAGTTGCTCCATGCTTGTGTCGTAGGTGTCGCGGAAATATTGTGCGAGGAAGAAGTGGCGGTTTGCATCGTATTGGTCGGCGGGAATGTCGAACTTAATCTTTTGCACAGCTCCGTTAGTGTTTACGTTTTGTGAGGAACTTCGCTGTTGCGATACTACAGCAGATACCTTGAGTTTACCAAACTGCATGTCGCTCTTGACGCCGAAAAGCGACGAGGCGCCGGGTATCAGAGCCGAGTTTACGTTCATAGAGACGTTTCCTACCTCAAGCCTTTTGAGCCACTCATCCTCTTTGCCCTCGTAGGCAAGTTTGAGGTTTTGGCGGTCGAAGTCGAAGGTCGATTCGGTGTCGTAGTTTAGTCCAAACTTGATTTTGTCGCCTACAGAGGCTTGTACGTTCATTTGGATTTTTTCGTCGAAATCGAACTGCGTTGTCTTTCGAAGGCGCTCCGAAAGCAGAAAGTTCTGTACATTATTGTGTAAAATACCAAAGGATATCTCTGCCGAACCAGTAGTTTTTATCTGCACTCCGCCTGGTCCGAATACCTTATCGGCTGCTCCGAGCGAAAACTTCATATCAGTGATGTTGAACTTGTCGTCGTAGTTTTTCATAGCATCGCTGTTTTTCTGCTGCCAGTAGCGTTGCATATCACGGCGAAGCGAATATTGGCGGTACTCCTCTCCAGACATTATAAAAGGTGTAGAGACCTCCATATCGCCAATCTTGGTACGCATGATGTAGTTGCCTGTCTCGTGGTCGTACTCGACGGTGGTCTGTACGTTCTGCGGGTCTTTCAAATCGAATGGATACGAGTTGTCAAGCTCCTCGTAGTCGTTGATTATTATGGGTTTAGCATATTGCTCTGATGATTTTTTTGTGGTGTCTTCGCTTGTCTCTTTGTTTTGTATTGCGAAGTCTGCCATTTCGGCAAAAATCCTATTGCCTGCCTGAGCAAACTGTTTAGGCAGGAAAAGAGTGGCAACGACTGCTATAATAGCGACGAAACCAATCGTATTTACTATTTTAGATAATAACTTCAAAATCTACAAAAAGTTTAGTTTTTTAGTAATATTGCAAATTCCTTGTAGTCAGCTATATCTCTGCCATTCAAAGCCTCTGCAATTACTGTCTAAT
>CAYFSY010000192.1:0-350 GCA_964345905.1 uncultured Paludibacteraceae bacterium
CGGGTCTGTCGGGCGTAGTAACCACCGAGACAATCTCGTGCTTGCCGTCATCTATCAGAGCCTTAAGCGGATAGACGGCAAACTCAGGCGTACCCATGTAAACTATTCTCATTCAGCAACATGTGTTTGATTTTTCTTAAACCTTTCGACCATCTTTATCGCCTCCATAGCCTCACGCGTATCGTGTACACGCAGGATGTCGGCTCCATGTAGCAGCGCCAAGGTGTTGGCTACAGTGGTGCCGTTCAGTGCCTCTAAAGGTGTATTCTCGAGCGTTTTATAGATAAATGTTTTGCGAGAAATACCCGTGAGGATAGGCAAACCAAATGTCTCGAATAGGTGCTGGTTGG
>CAYFSY010000192.1:360-2902 GCA_964345905.1 uncultured Paludibacteraceae bacterium
AGGTCGAGGATAATGTCTGCGGTGTGTCCGAGTGAGCGAAGTGTCTCGATTTTCTCAGCAAAATACTTCATCAGGTCTGCCACAATATCGTCGTACTGCGTAAGCTGGTTCATGGTCTTAGGCGTGCCACGCATGTGCATCAGAATATAGGGAACATTTAGCTCTGCAACGGTTGGCAACAGAGTTTCGTCAAGCTGACCGCCAGAGACATCATTTATTATCTCAACTCCAAAATCCTTTACTGCGACGGCTGAGACCTCGCCTCGAAACGTGTCGAGCGAGATAGGCATCTCTGGGAAATGCTTGCGAAGCAACTCCAACCCAAAAGTAACGCGTCTGAGCTCCTCCTCCACAGTAACCTCCTCAGCCAAATCTGGACGCGTAGAGTATCCTCCAACGTCAAAGATTGTTGCTCCCTCAGCCACAGCTTTTTCTGCACGCTGAAGTATATCCTTTTCGCTCTGAGTACGACTTCCCGAAAAAAACGAGTCTGGAGTTACGTTGATAATCGTCATAACAATAGGCTGACTGAGGTCAATCAGCCTATCGCCAAGACGAAGTGTCTTTTTCAAGTTATTCATAAAGAACTATTTTCTAATCATTTAAAATAGACCAACTATATTACCATTTTCGTCTATATCTATATTTTCAGACGAAGGAGTCTCTGGCAATCCCGGCATACGCATAATCTCACCTGTAATCGGGATAAGGAAGCCTGCACCAGAGGCAATCTCTATATCACGCACTGTTACCACAAAGTCTTTTGGACGACCAAGCAAATCTGGATTGTCCGACAAAGATTTTTGAGTCTTTGCCATACAGATAGCCAGTCCGTCTAAACCAAGGTCTGAAATCTTTTTTAGAGCCGACTTAGCCTTAGATGTGTAGTCCACAGCCTCTGCTCCGTAAATCTCGTGAGCAATTGTGTGAATCTTATTCTCTACAGTATCGTTCAGGTCGTAGAGCGGACGATAGTGGTCTGTAGATTTATCTGCTGCTTCGGCAACAACCTTAGCCAACTCTACTGCACCTTTGCCACCTTCGCTCCAAACGTTTGCTACAACCACTTTTACATCGCGGTCTTGGCAGAAGTTCTTGATAAAATCCAACTCCTCGTCTGTATCGCTAACAAAGCGGTTAATTGCCACAACAGGCTTGAGATTGAAGTGCTTGATGTTTTCCACATGCTTTTGTAGGTTCTCAATTCCCTTGCTTAGTGCATCCACGCTTGGCTCTTTGAGGTCTTTGATAGCCATTCCGCCGTGATATTTCAGCGCTCTAACTGTTGCAACGAGTACTACTGCCTGCGGGTTCAATCCTGCATAGCGGCACTTGATGTCGAGGAACTTCTCTGCTCCGAGGTCGAAACCAAAACCTGCCTCAGTAACGGTAAATTCACTAAGAGCAATAGATGTCTTGGTTGCAATCACAGAGTTGGTGCCTTGAGCGATATTGGCGAACGGACCGCCGTGAATGATAGCTGGCGTACCCTCAATGGTCTGCACGAGGTTTGGCTTGATAGCATCTTTCAGAAGTGCCGCCATAGCTCCGTGTGCCTTGAGGTCGCGAGCGTAGATAGGCTTTTTGTCGTAGGTGTAACCCACAAAGATGTTACCCAAACGCTCCTTCAAATCTTTGATGTCTGAGGCAAGGCAGAGTATCGCCATGATTTCAGAAGCCGCAGTAATATCGAAGCCAGTCTCGCGAGGCACACCCGAAGTAGTGCCACCCAGTCCAGCAACGATACGACGAAGCGAACGGTCGTTCATATCCACCACACGCTTCCAAGAGATGGTGCGAGGGTCGAGGTTGAGCGAACGAGTTTTGCTCTGGATATTGTTGTCAATAAGAGCTGCAAGTAGGTTGTGAGCCTTCTCTATCGCAGCGAAGTCGCCTGTAAAGTGCAGGTTGATGTCCTCCATTGGAAGCACTTGCGAGTAGCCACCGCCTGTAGCACCGCCCTTGATACCAAATACTGGTCCCAAAGATGGTTCGCGAAGCACCACTGTAGCCTGTCTGCCAATATGGTTCAATCCTTGCGAAAGACCAATAGAGATAGTAGTCTTACCCTCTCCAGCAGGCGTTGGCGAGATAGCCGACACAAGTATCAGGCGTGGATTTTTGTGTTTAGGCGTTAGTTTTGAATATGTGAGAGGGATTTTAGCCTTGTATTTGCCATATAGTTCTAAATCATCGAGGTTGATATTGAGCTTTTTTGCCACCTCTACAATCGGTTTCAGTTGCACCGTTTTAGCAATTTCTGCATCTGTCATAATTTTATATCTTTTATTTATATGTTAATAATTTAGTGCGCAAAGATACGAAATAATTGCTATATGGTCAAAGTAGTTCTATTTAATTCACAACAAAATAAAAAACATTAAACTCCTGATATACTCTATTAATATAGGGAATAATTAAGTAAAGGCTAAAAGCAGAGGCTAACCCCATCGGATTAGCCTCTCCTTCAATTATTAATTATTAAAAATTTGGTTCAAGATAACTTTAGAAAAGAATTATCTTTGTAAGTTATTTTGTATCA
>CAYFSY010000193.1:0-2822 GCA_964345905.1 uncultured Paludibacteraceae bacterium
ATTCGGATTGTAAAGAGGAGTGAGCTGTCTGACTTAGTTCCATATTAACTAATCCTTCTGCTTTTTTGTAGTTTTAATAAAAAAAGAATATATGATTTCTACTATTATTGGTTTCTTTATATGCCTTGCATGGGGCGCACTTATAGTGGATATAGTTGTCCGCTTAAACTCATGGCTGCGTAGGGTGTTGTACTCTATATACGCCAGTGCTACTAACGCAGCAAATAGGGCAAAAGAGACTAAACCAATAACTGTAACTGCACTAAAAGCTGTTGGCTTTAGCATACTGCTTCTTACCTCTCTGATAGCATTAATGCTTATCTTTGCTTAAACACAACTTTTTATGACATTATAACTATTATAAAAGTCATCAATTTTTTATATCTTTGCACCCAGAAATTTAACATTAAGTCTTATATCTCTATGTTTTTCTTAATACTATTCTTTTTGTACCTAATAGGTTTGGCAATATATTTATCTCTGCCTTATATTGTCATCTTTGCTATTTTCCCAGCTATACCATTTAGAAAAGCATATCAATGCTGGCATACTGATAGGATAGTCTCTATAATTTTGCTTGTATTAGGGTCAATTTTCCTATTAGCATTTATTATAGGCATTATTGCCTCTTTATAGATAACACAGCCTTTTACACTATTAAAAAAGTTTTATAGAAAAAAACGATGCAGAAAAACAACCGTATATTGCTATCTATGAGCGGTGGAATAGACTCTACCGTGGCGGCGATTTTGCTAAAAAGGCAGAATTGCGACCTCGTGGGCGTAACCTATCGTACGTGGGACACAATATCCGAAGGCTGCATGGAGAAAGAGAAGGGCTGCTGCTCGCTGAACGCCATAATGGAGGCAAAAGAGATGGCTCGTAGGCTGGGGTTTCCGCACCACTTCCTCGATATCCGCCAGAAGTTCCGCCAGAGCGTTATCCAAAATTTTATAGACGAATACATGGCAGGACGCACTCCAAACCCTTGTGTAGTCTGCAATGCAGAGATAAAGTGGGGTGAGGTCTTACGATTGGCAGACGAGCTCGGCTGCCACTATATCGCCACAGGACACTACGCACAAATCGTTGAAAAACAAGGCAAATACTACCTCAAATGCGGCGACGACCACCGTAAAGACCAGACCTATTTTCTATGGAGGCTTCCGCAGGAGGTTCTCTCTCGCACTATATTCCCGCTTGGCAAGCTACAGAAAAGCGAAGTTCGCCAGATAGCTTTTGATGCAGGTTTCGAGAAACTTTCGAAAAAGGCTGAAAGCCAAGAGATTTGCTTTATAGAGGACGACAACTATCGACACTTCCTCCAGCAAGAGGTCTCGGACTACCACAAATATTGCCGTGAAGGGAATTTTATCAATTCAAAAGGAGATATTTTAGGCAGACACAGAGGTTATCCAAACTACACCATCGGACAACGCAAAGGACTCGGCATAGCACTCGGCAAACCCGCCTTTGTAAGCGAAATTCGTCCTGAGAGTAATGAGGTGGTGCTTTCCGTGCGTGAGGAACTACTACAACGCACCATTTACGCCAAAGAGCTGAACTTGGTAAATCCACAAGACTTTGTCGATGACCCCTGGGTAGAGGCTCGTATTCGCTACAAGACTCCCGCATCTAGGGCTCATATAGAGCTACTCGACGGAGGACGGGCGCGTGTGGATTTCGCTGAAGAGGTATGGGCTGTAGCAGGCGGTCAGTCTGTGGTGTTTTACCGTGGTGGCATTTTACTTGGAGGTGGTGTTATAGAATAATTTTTTCATGCAAAAGAGAAATAAAATTCTATTAAAGCCTATCTATTGGTTAAGTTATTTCACAAAAAGTATTGCCAATCCAAAAAAAAATATTACCTTTGCAGTCCAAATTTTTTAGAAAGATTTTTATATATTAATTTTTAAGAGATGATAATAGTACCAGTTAAAGAGGGCGAAAACATAGAGAGAGCCCTGAGAAAATTCAAACGTAAATACGAAAAGACAGGAGTTATTAGAGAACTTCGTGCACGTCAGCAATTTGACAAACCTTCTGTTTTGAATCGTAAGGCAAGAATGCGTGCAGAATATATCCAGCAGTTACGTCAGCAAGAAGAGCAGTAATATTCAGCAATGTTAGAAGAGTTTATAAGATATCTACAGTATGAGAAGAATTATTCTCCTCATACGGTTATGTCGTACCGCATAGATCTGAAGCAATTTGAGCGATTCTATGAAGAGTTGACATCTCGTAAAGGCATTGAGTATGCTGAACGCAACGACATCCGTCATTGGATAGTATCGCTGGCAAACGAAGACAAGACAGTAAACCCTACTACTATCGGCAGAAAGCTCTCTTCGCTAAGAAGTTTCTACAAGTTTCTCATCAAGCGAAACGTAATTACTGAAACTCCAATGAAGAACATCATTCCGCCTAAACGCCTGAAGCCACTTCCTGCGTTTATGACGGAAAAAGAGATGGACAAATATGCAGAGAGCAAAGCGAATCAGCCAATCATAGATGTCTATAACGACGACGATTTTGATGAGATTCGAGACAACCTCATCATCGAAGTGCTTTATCAGACAGGTATTCGTCGTTCAGAATTGATAAACATCAAACACCAAGATATAGACTTTGCTCGTAGAACTATAAAAATCACAGGAAAGCGTCGCAAGGTTCGTCTTGTGCCTTTTGGAGAGGAGCTAGAAAAGCAAATCAGGCACTACATAAAAAAGAAAAAGGAGTATATCACCGAAGAGGAGGACTTTTTGTTTGTTTTGAAAAAAGGTAAAAAGCTCTACGACAAGGCAGTATACAACGTTGTGGTA
>CAYFSY010000194.1:0-2768 GCA_964345905.1 uncultured Paludibacteraceae bacterium
CCTGCAAAACCTCGTAATACCTCTGCCTCTCTACCATTTCAACACAAATAGGTTGCTAGTAAAATCACATTTTACCAAAATAGAATTAATATTTGAAGCTACTACCACCCATAAATTCACGCAATAGCGAAGTAGATGGAATATTTTCTTCATTAATTGGTCGGAAGTATTGCAGAAATTGCAACAATCTGTACGCCTCCGAATACTCTGGGGTATAACGTGGAACGCTGTTAAGCACAGGTACAGCATGCTTACACAACACATCAAATTCAAAAATCAATGATGAGTTGAACATTACGTCTGCCTCCTCCTGATATGGAAAAATCCACTTTTCTTCGCCACGCCTTACGCTCTGCCACATTGCAATTGTTTTCTCAGCAGAGTGTGCACGGAATTTAGAGTCGCGAACCATACGGCGGAGAAGTCTATTGTCTGTAGTAGAAATCCAATTGTGGTTATCTAGCGAAATGGTAGTCAGAGCAGATACATATATTTTGAAAATGTATTTTTTATCTATCCCCTTTACAACAGCTGGGTTTAGAGCATGAATCCCCTCTATTATCAGAATACTATCCTCCTCAAGATGCAGTTTATCGCCTCTGTACTGCTTACTACCAGTAGCAAAGTCGAATATAGGAATTTCCACCTCCTCTCCATTGATAAGCCTCTGGACTTGGTCACGAAAAAGCTCTAAATCAACAGCATATAGCGACTCGAAATCTGGCTTACCCAATTCGTCAAGCGGAGTGTTTTCACGTTCTACGAAGTAGTTGTCCATCGAAAGCGTAATCGGCTTTTTCCCAGAAGTCATCAGCTGCACCATCAATCGTTTAGAGAAAGTAGTCTTACCAGACGATGATGGTCCTGAAATAAGAGCAATTTTTTTATGCTCTTTGATTATTTGGTCTGCAATTTGTGAGATTTTCTTTTCGTGCAGAGCTTCCGCCACCTTAATCAAGTTACCCAATTGGTTTGCTTCAGTTTGATAGTTGAAGTCTGATACATTCTCTACACCTATCAGTGTATTCCAGCGAGAGAACTCATCAAATATAGCAAAAAGTTTCTTTTGGTCTTTAAATTCGGCAAGTTTATCTGGATTTGTCCTATCTGGCAGAAGCAAAAGCATTCCATTCTCGTATTCAATAAGGTCAAAGACATCTAAATAACCTGTAGAAGGCACTAGCACTGAGTAGTAATAATCATAAAAGTTTTCTATAGAAAAAAATTGCACCATAGGTTTGCCAAGTCGTTCTATCAGAACAGCTTTCTCTAAGTTTCCTTGCTTAGTAAAAAACTCTATTGCCTTTTCGCGTGTCCCCTCATGAATTACAATTGGTAAGTCTGCTTTGATTATCTCTTGAATTCTTGCCTTGATTTTTGCGATTTTGTCGGCAGGAACTTTATTTTCTCTACCATTAAGGGTGCAATAGTAGCCATTTGAAACGGGATGTTCCATCCTTAGTACGTCGTTTGGGAATAGATCGTTGACTGCTTTTGCCAACACCATAGTCATGCTTCGCCTATATGTCCTGAAGCCGGGGGCTGTGCTGAGGTCTTTGAAATCGACAATTTTATTACGGAAAACATCAAAATCAAGGCTCTCTTCCTTGTTGTTTACTTGGCAAAGTATTGGTTTATATGGGAGTGTTAGCCCTATTTTTGTATAAACTTCCTTCAGAGTTATACCTATTGGGAACTCAAACTCCCTATCATCTAAATTTCTACAAATAATTTTTATTTTTTTATCCATACTTATCAGATTTAGTGTTTTTTATGTAAAATTCTTTGCAAAGTTAGTGAAATTCACTCATAAAAACTATTTTTATTGGAATTTAGTAAAGTTTTTTTTTTGAAATATAAAAAAAGTTGTAACTTTGCATGTTGAAGTATCAGGTATACTCAATTTTATAAATAAACAGTAATTAAAAAAATTAAATTAAAAAAAATGAAAAAATTTGGATTTATCGTAATGTTGGCAGCTGTTATGGCTGCATGTGGTGGCAATGCTAAACAAGCTGAACAAGACCGCCAAGACTCTATCGCTGCTGCAGCTGAAGCACAACGCGTAGCTGATTCTATCGCTCAGGCTGCTGCTATGGACTCACTAGCTGCTGCTCAGCAAGCTGCATTGGATTCTATCTCTAAAATTGCAGAGGATGCAAAAGCTACTGCAGAAAACGCTAAAAAAGCTACTGTAAAAAAGGCTACTACAACTGCAACTCCTGCAAAGAAAGAGGTTACTAAAGAAGAGATCAAAGAGGCTGTAAAACAAGAGGCTGTAAAACAGCAACAAGCTGTTGTTTCTGAGGCTGACAAAAAAGCAAAGAAAATGGGCTTCCAAAAAACTAATTAATTATTTTCACTAACACAATTAGACAGATTTTTTAAAAATGAAGAAAGTATTATTTTATGCTGTTTTAGCAGTTATGACTCTGTCTTTTGCTTCTTGCGCAGAAGAACAGATGCTAAGAGACAAAATCGTTGCTATCCAAAGCTACGAGGGTATAGACAATTATAATGATGCATGGGTAGTTACATTTACCGAAGCTACTTTCACAGCTACTTGTGATGCTGCTGCTATGTCAATTACCTCTTCTAACTGGACTGTTATAGAGAACGCTGATGGTACAGGAGTTATCAACGTCAATGATGCTGTAACTGTTATTGAAGGAGAGACTTTCAAAGGTACAATGACTGGAACTGTAACTAAAGATGCTAAATCTATTATTCTTATCTCAGGTGAGACTACAATGACTCTTGCACCAAAG
>CAYFSY010000195.1:0-2751 GCA_964345905.1 uncultured Paludibacteraceae bacterium
AATGCCGCTTATGCAGAGTTTTTCCGCAATATCGAAAGCCACCGCAGGCAGCTCTACCAAAGCTATATCAGAGAGAGATTCAGCGCGGCGTTGAAGGCCAGAGAGGCGGTTCTGAAAAAATATATCGACACCCTCGAGACACTCATAAAACGCCTCACTCGCGAGGCGGGCACAGAGTTTTTTGGTGTGTCGCAAATCGGTTACGGCATCGACTTTGAGGACGAAAGAGGCGAGGAGTTTGCCTCGGTAGTTGGCAGACCCGAAGGGAACAGTTTCCTCAGAGAACTGACGGAGGAGCTACAGGGTAAAATCGAAAAAGCAAAGAGCTTGTTATGAAACAAAAAGTAAAAAGAGTAAAAGAGAATAAGATGATTTTCGGCTTGCACTCTATCCTTGAGGCGATAGAAGCAGGCAAAGATATAGAAAAAATCTACCTAAAACGCGACTTCGGCGGAGATCTCGTAAAGAGCCTTTTTGCAAAAATCAAGGAGCACAATATCCCATGCCAAAAAGTGCCGCTCGAGAAGCTAAACGCCTTTACCGACAAGAACCACCAAGGAGCCGTGGCGTTTGTCTCAGACATCGAATACCAAGAGATAACCGCAATAGTGCCAATGCTTTACGAGCAGGGCAAGGAGCCTTTCATAGTAGTGCTCGACGGCATCACAGATGTGCGAAACTTTGGTGCCATAGCTCGCACTTGCGAATGTGCAGGAGTGGACGCTATAGTGGTGCCTGCTTACGGCTCTGCTGCCGCCAATGCAGACGCTATAAAGACCTCAGCGGGAGCACTACACAGAATCCCTGTCTGCCGCACAGAGAGCCTGCCAGAGACCGTTAAGTTCCTTAGCGACAGCGGCATAAAGCTCATCGCTCTAAGCGAAAAGGCAGACAAACTCTACACCGACGAGAGCTACAACTACCCAAAAGCACTGATATTGGGAGCGGAGGACACAGGCATCAGCACCGAGGTGCTACGGCAGTGCCACAGCATGGTAAAAATCCCGATGAGGGGCAAAATCGAGTCGCTGAACGTATCTGTTGCCGCAGGAATAGTAATCTACAGGGCTATACTCTAAGGGGAGACAAAAGCATGCTATCGAAAGCCAACATAAAGCTTATCAATTCGCTGAAAATCAAAAAGTATCGCGATTCGCTGGGGCTCTTTTGTGCCGAAGGCGAAAAGCTGATAGACGACCTCAGCCGTGCTTTTGAGTGCAGGTATCTGGTGGCAACCCCGGAGTTCCTTGCCGCAAGCAGCGTAGAGGCAGAGACCACGATAGAGGTAAAAACCAACGACGAGCTAAAGAAAATATCATCGCTCACTACACCACATCAGGCTTTGGCGGTGTTCCATAAGCCAACGCTCGAGAGCCACGAGGCTTTGGCAAACGTGGGCGAACTGACCCTGATGCTCGACTCGGTGCAGGATACGGGCAACCTCGGCACCATCATACGCATTGCAGATTGGTTTGGTATAGAGAGAATCATCTGCTCGCCTACCACCGCCGACGCCTACAACCCAAAGACCGTACAGGCTACTATGGGTGCTTTGGCAAACGTACGTGTGGTGTACTCGGAGCTAACTCAGGTGCTCGCCGAAGCCAAGCGGCAAGGCATCGAAGTGTACGGCACATTCACAGACGGCGAGAACATCTACCAAGAGCCGCTACAGAGGCACGGCATCATCGTGATGGGCAACGAGGGACAAGGCATATCCACCGAGGTGGAGAAGCTTATCACTCGCCGCCTCACAATCCCAACATTCTCCACCAAAAGCCACCGCTCAGAGTCTCTCAACGTAGCCACCGCCACCGCCATAATCTGCTCAGAGTTTCTGAGGAGGTAAGTCTTCATGGCAAAAATATTTATGTTAAAAAAATGATTTTTTTTGTTTTATTAGAAAAATGTTTTATCTTTGTAGGCGAGAAATCACTCACATACTTTCAACAGCATAATTATTCATTAAAATCATTTTACAGTTATGAAGAAATTTATTTTAGTTTTAAGCGTAGCGATGGCAATATTTGCATGTAAGCCTACAAATCCAGTAAATTCCAACACTTGCTTGCCAGATGGCTGGCAACCATTAGATACTGCGAGGATTAAGAGTTATTTCTTTGATAGTAATAGACAGAGTGTTGTTTATATAAGTCAAAATGGTAAAAATATGATTTTACCCAAAGATACATACGATTGCGACTATACAAACACCTTTTGTGATAAGTCAGACTATGATCCAGACCCAGATGGTGGTGCTTCAAGCGGTGTGCCGTACGAAGACTTTAGCATTTATAGCAGATATTATGATTTAGAAAAACAAATTAATTTACAAATATCATCAAGTTTAGATCAGAGGTTATCATTAAACTTTAAATTTAAATTTCAAGGGTATCTTGGCTCTTTCAGAGTAGAGATGGAAAATGACCCTCAGCAAAGTCAAGGCATAGGCTGGCCAAAAAATCCAGAGGAGTACAAAACACACTTAACAGATACAATTCAGCTAAAAAACAGCGGTATAGTGGTTGGCGAATTGGTTGCTGGTAGAGGTTTAATTTGGTTTACCGATAAAGATGGCGTAAAATGGACTTTACAAGAGTAAATAATTTATAGTAAAAAAAAGAGAAGACCACCCTAAGTTTTGGGTGGTCTTTTTATGCAAAAGTTATCAATTAAATACTAACTTTGCAGAAAATAATTGGTTCAAGATAACTTTAGAGGATTTTTCCTCAAAATTTTCAGCAAAGTTAC
>CAYFSY010000196.1:0-771 GCA_964345905.1 uncultured Paludibacteraceae bacterium
AGCAGATTGCCTCTATCGCAGCTGCTCTGATCGCATTCCTGGAGAATGGCGATGCTAACCGTGCGTTGATGGGATCTAACATGATGCGTCAGGCAGTGCCATTGCTCAGACCAGAGGCACCGATTGTAGGAACTGGTATCGAGGGACGCTTGGTAATAGACTCTCGCACTCAGGTAGTAGCTGAAGGTAATGGTGTAGTAGAGTATGTAGATGCTAATAAAATAGTTGTCAAATACGAGAGAACTCCAGATGAAGACTTTGTGAGCTTTATAGATTCAGTAAAAACTTACAATCTGCCTAAATTCCAGCGTACAAACCAAGATACAGTAATAGACCTTCGTCCGCTTGTAAGAAAAGGACAAAAGGTTGTAAAAGGTGAAATCCTTACTGAAGGTTATTCTACACAGAATGGCGAGCTTGCTATCGGACGTAACCTGAAAGTGGCATTCATGCCTTGGAAGGGTTACAACTATGAGGATGCTATCGTTATCAACGAAAAGGTTGTTCGTGATGATATATTTACCTCTGTACACGTATCTGAATACTCGCTCGAAGTGCGTGAGACTAAGCGTGGAATGGAGGAGTTGACTTCAGATATTCCAAACATCTCTGAGGAGGCAACCAAAAACCTCGATGAGAACGGTATTATCCGCCTTGGTGCACCTGTTATTCCGGGTGATATTATGATTGGTAAAATCACTCCAAAAGGAGAGACAGACCCAACGCCAGAAGAGAAACTTCTACGCGCTATCTTTGGTGATAAGGCTGGAG
>CAYFSY010000196.1:781-2743 GCA_964345905.1 uncultured Paludibacteraceae bacterium
AGACGCTTCGCTGAAGGCTTCGCCATCACTAAAGGGTGTTGTAATTGGCAGAGATCTATATTCTAGAGTTATCAGAGGCAAGAGAAATAAAGCTGAAGAGAAGGCAGAAATGGATGCTCTAAAAGCAGAGTTCAACAAGAAAACCGATGCATTGAAGAAAATCCTTGTGGATAAGCTTATGAAAGTGCTCGAAGGCAAAACTTCAGCTGGCATTAAAGATATTATCGGTACAGAGATTATCGCAAAGGGCGAGAAGTTTACTGCAAAGGTGCTTTCTGATATGGATTATAGTGTAGTTCAGCTAAATAAGTGGACTACAGACGAAAAGCGCAATACACAGATCCGTGCAATTGTTACAAACTATCTACGCGAATATAAAGAGTACGATGCCGAGTATAAGCGCAAACAGTTCAATCTCTCTATCGGAGATGAGTTGCCAACAGGTATCATGCAGTTGGCTAAAGTTTATATAGCTAAAAAGCGTAAAATTCGCGTGGGTGATAAGATGGCAGGTCGTCACGGTAACAAGGGTATTGTATCTAAGATTGTTAAACCAGAGGATATGCCGTACCTTGAGGACGGAACACCTGTTGATATCGTGTTGAACCCACTTGGTGTGCCATCGCGTATGAACCTTGGACAGATTTACGAAACTGTGCTTGGTTGGGCAGGCAAGGAGCTTGGAGTGAAGTTTGCAACACCTATTTTCGACGGTGCTACGCTTGATGACTTGAAAACTTGGACAGACAAGGCAGGTCTGCCAGAGTATGGCAAGACTTACCTCTACGACGGAGGCACAGGCGAGCGTTTCGACCAGCCTGCAACCGTGGGCGTGATATATATGCTTAAACTAGGTCACATGGTGGACGACAAGATGCACGCACGTTCTATCGGTCCTTATTCGCTGATAACCCAGCAGCCACTTGGTGGTAAAGCACAGTTCGGAGGACAGCGTTTCGGAGAGATGGAGGTTTGGGCACTAGAAGCATTTGGTGCGTCGAACATCTTGCAAGAGATTCTGACCGTGAAGTCAGACGACGTGGTGGGTAGAGCCAAGACATACGAGGCTATCGTCAAAGGAGACCCAATGCCTACACCTGGTCTGCCAGAGTCGTTCAACGTATTGCTACACGAGCTTAGAGGCTTAGGATTGAGCGTAAAATTAGATTAAAAGGTTTTACTGTTCTTGCATAAAAAGTAAGAATGGTAAAGGATAATATTGAAATTTATAATAGTTAGTACACAAAATAAGTATATATAACAAACTTATGGCATTGAAAAAAGATAATAAGCTAAAAAGTAATCTTAAGAAAATTACTATCAGTCTTGCTTCGCCAGAGGAGATTTTAGAGAACTCACACGGAGAGGTAACAAAGCCTGAAACTGTCAATTATCGCACCTACAAACCTGAGCGTGACGGTCTTTTCTGCGAGAGAATATTCGGACCAGTGCGCGACTACGAGGGTCATTGCGGCAAATACAAGAGAATTCGCTACAAAGGCATCGTTTGTGATAGATGTGGTGTAGAGGTTACAGAGAAAAAGGTTCGTCGCGAGCGTGCAGGACATATTCAACTTGCTGTGCCTGTGGCTCATATATGGTATTTCCGTTCATTGCCAAACAAAATTGGCTACCTGCTCGGAATGGCTACAAAGAAACTCGAATCTGTTATCTATTACGAGAGATATATCGTTATTCAACTCGGAGCGTTGGAGGAAAATGACCTAAACATAGCCCAAGGCGACCTTTTGGACGAAGACCAATACATGGAGTTGATGAAATATATGCCAAAAGATAATCACCTACTCGAGGATACAGACCCAAATAAGTGCATTGTAAGAATGGGAGCAGAGGCTATCCGCGACATGCTTAGCCGTTTGGATTTGGATACGCTTTCATACGAACTTCGCAATAAGGCAGACACCGACACATCGCAACAGCGTAAGGCTGAGGCTCTGAAGC
>CAYFSY010000197.1:0-2716 GCA_964345905.1 uncultured Paludibacteraceae bacterium
AAACCACCACCAAGGCATACGCGGTGCTCTCTGCTGGACGCCTGAGATTGCAAGGCTCGCTCGCCTGCACAACGATGCAAACATCATCGCTCTGCCTGCTCGATTTATCGAGGCGGAGTTGGCGTTTGAGATGGTGGACTTGTTCCTCTCGACAGACTTCGAGGGTGGTCGCCACCAAGCCAGAATCGACAAGATCCCCGTAAAAGCAAATTAAATATAATATCTAACAAATAATTAAGTAATTGTAATGAAACACAAAAGAAATTTTACCGCAATTTTAGCCATTCTTGTGGCTTTTGGTTCTACTGAGGCGTTTGCCTGCACCAATATTCTTGTTGGCAAAAAAGCCTCTGCAGACGGCTCTACCATGGTATCCTACTCGGCAGACTCATACTGGCTCTACGGCTCGCTATATTTCTACCCAAGAGCCGACTATAAGGCTGGAGAGAAACTGAAAATATACGACTGGGACTCAGGCGAATATCGTGGCGAGATAGACCAAGTAAGGCACACCTACCAAGTGGTGGGCAACATGAACGAACACCAGCTGACAATCGCCGAGACCACCTTTGGCGGACGCGAGGAGCTGGAAAACAAAGAGGGCATCATGGACTACGGAAGCCTTATCTACGTTACCCTGCAACGCGCCAAGACAGCACGCGAGGCTATCAAGGTTATGACCGATTTGGTGGAGAGATACGGCTACTGCTCATCTGGCGAAAGCTTCTCTATCGTTGACCCAAACGAGGTTTGGATTATGGAGCTTATCGGCAAGGGCGAGGGCAGAAAGGGTGCTGTGTGGGTGGCAATCCGCATTCCAGACGACTGCGTTTCGTCTCACGCAAACCAAGCGCGTATTACTCAGATTCCTTTCAAAGACAAAGAGAACTGCATGTATTCGCCGGACGTTGTGTCGTTTGCTCGCTCAAAAGGCTACTTCAACGGCAAGGACAAAGACTTCAGCTTCTCTGACGTCTATAATCCGCTGGACTTCTCGGGACTCAGAGCTTGCGAATCACGCGTATGGTCGTTTTTCCGCCAAGTGGACCCAGCAATGGACAAATACCTCAGCTACATCAACGGCGAGACTCGCGAGAGAATGCCGCTCTACATCAAGCCTGTGAAGCCTGTTTCGCTCGACGACGTCAAACACTATATGCGCGACCACTACGAGGGCACGCCTCTCGATATGACCGTTGGCTTGGGTGCCGGCAATAGCGGAAGTCCGTTCCGTTCGAGTCCGCTTACCTACAAGGTCGATGGCGTAACCTACTTCCACGAGCGTCCTATCGCAACCCAGCAGACCGGCTTTACATTCATCGGACAGATGCGTAGCTGGCTGCCAGACCCCATCGGCGGTATCCTTTGGTTTGGCGTGGACGACGCCTCTATAGGCATGTATGTGCCGATGTATTGCAGCATCAATGCGGTGCCTCTCTGCTTCGACCACGACGAGAGCAACATCTTTGAATTTTCGTGGAACTCGGCTTTCTGGGTAAACAACTGGGTAGGTTCGATGGTTTACCACCGCTACTCGGAGATGATACCGGAGGTAAAGGCTCTACAGAAAAAGTGGGACGACTCGTTCCGATACTCTGTGATGTCCACCGACGCTTTAGCAAAAGACATCTATGCTACAAGTCCGGAGGATGTGTCGGAGTTCCTTACACAATACTCTATCAATCAAGCACAAAGAGTCTTTGAGGATTGGAAAAAGCTCGGTGCTTACTTTATGGTAAAATACCTCGACGGAGTAACAAAAGGACAAGACGAGAACGGCAACTTCCTGAAAAACTCTCGCAACGTGCCTCAGAAGGTAATCCGTCCGGGATACACAGAGGAGTATAGCCGCGAAGTGTTTGTAAAACCAGACCCAGAGCGTTTCCGCTACCGCACCCAAGAGGAGATGGACAACCGCAAATAAACCTCTTACGGATAAAATACAAAAAGACCTCTCTTTTCTAAAATTAGGGAGGTCTTTTTTTGTTGTAATCCAAGAATTTTTTATACCTTTATAGCAATAAAAAAAACAATGATTGAAAAAATAAACGGCATTTTAGAAATATTGACTTTAAAGCTAGATAGATTTATCTACAAAAATAAAGATTTCGTTGTTATATCAAATAATTGTTGGGGTGCTGAGATATATAAAAGACTGGGATTAGAGTATAATACACCTTTTGTTGGTTTATATATTTATGGACCCGACTATGTTAAGTTATTGGAAAATTTTGATTCCTATATGAAAATGGAATTACTATTTGTTGAAAAATCTAAATGGCTGGAATCAACCGTTTCATATCCCATAGGAACCCTTAAAGATGTTGAAGTGCATTTTTTGCATTATAAAGATAGCGACGAAGCTATGGAAAAATGGTGTAGAAGATTGGATAGAATGAATAAAACGACAGACCTGAATAAGTATTATTTCAAAATAGATGATAGGGATTTAGCTGATAAAAACACTCTATTAAAATTTCATAGTTTGCCTTTTAAGAACAAGATATCATTTGGAATAAAGGAATTAAATATAAAAAATCATATTCAAATAAAGGAAAATGAAAACAATCTGACTGTACCAGATGGTGTAACACTATATAGAGCTTCTTTTAGGTATGTTGATGTTTTAAAATGGGTAGATTCAGGTGTTATTAAAAATAATTTAGGTTCAAGATAACTTTAGAGGATTTTTCCTCAAAATTTTCAGCAAAGTTAC
>CAYFSY010000198.1:0-2702 GCA_964345905.1 uncultured Paludibacteraceae bacterium
CTATGGTGCCGCTCAGCGAGAGGCGAGTAGAGACAGGATATTTGCTTAGAATCTTATGCACTTCAGAGTAAGAGAACGATTTAAGTGTGCCTTTGTCGTTATAGACAGTTAACTCCGTGTAGAGCAAATCGTAGCTGATACCTGCTGTTTGGGTATATTGGTTTATTCTTTTTTTGGCGGCTTCGTCCAGAGCTCTGCTATTTGGTTCTAAACCCCAAATATCCTCATTGTCTGAAGTGGTTTCACCAATTTTCAAACAGCCTTTATGTGTTTCATCGTTAATACGAAACACATAAATCAGTTTTAATTTGAGCGATGATGTAAATTTCATATCATTATCTATTTTTTTAGCAAGTCAATAAATTTTACTTTCCTGCCTTTCCGTCCAGTTTCAGGGTCTCTATTTCTCCAGTCTTTAATCAGGCAATAAATTCCATTGTGTTTTTTGATATTGTCTTTCAGACACCCTTCGCACTCCTCTGTTTTTATCTCTATATCACCAAATAGGTTCGTTGCCTCCGATTGTCTGGTGTCGCAACTTTTTGGTACAACCCCTTTTAATCCATCCATTTGCCATACATTCCAAGAAATAATATAAGCGATATATTTAATTGATTTTAGTAATGGCTCTCTCCCAAATTTTGAATAATAGTTTTCAATAAACGTGATTAGCATAGCTTCTCTGGCAAGAAGTAAACTGTCGCCTTGCCATTCAAAAGCATAAATGTTCTTATATGCGGTTTGTGCTGCTTTCAGCCACTCCCCAGAGATTTCAACATTTTCATTTATTACTCTTAATTTTCTATCTAAAAGCCCAATTCTATCCTCTATAGGGATAAACTCACCCGTTGTAGTGTCGTATCTGCTTGTAATATAGGGTGCTTCCCCGCAAGCTATTTCAAGCCGCGTGTCGCTTATATAATCTTTCCACGTTTTGCCCTCTGGAAAATTGATTTTGTTTCGATTTACTTCCCACTTCTGCGTTCCGTCAGGCAATAGCAGTTCCGTATTGAAAACACTGTCTTTTTCAAACCAAGCGTTGTCAATAAGATTGTTTTGAGCATTACATATCCAAGATGGTGTAAAAACTTCAGCCATTTCTCGCACTCTATATCGTTGCAAGTCCTTGTCTTTTTTTACTCTTGGCACAATGACATGTCCGTTTGCACCTGTTATTGACGATGTATTTATGTGAGAATGAAACTGATACTCATCACCTAACTCTTGATAATTATCTGTAGCCCAAAAGATGTTTTGTTGGGTTGTATGGTCGAGCAACAAGATGTTAAGTACCTCAGGATACTTTTCAGTTAAATTGTTTTCTAATATGTCTATATCGGCTTGTTGCATCAATTATTCGTTGTTATTTTATTGTTTACGCTCTTTTTTTAACATTGGATAACATCTATTTTACGACACAAAGGTACAACAAAATTTTTATTTTCTACAAATCTTTCCTCAAAATCGTACAAACATTTTGATTCTTGCAAGTGTTTTACTTTTCTTCACCAACTCACCCGCTTGTTATTTAGCACTTTTTACAAACTTTTGCTGTCCAAGTAGTTGGTTGTTGTCAAACAGTTGCAAGAGATAGATGCCTTCCGAAAGAGACGAAACTTTCAATTGTGGCAAATTCGCCATAATTAAAATCGATATTCTGCTGACTTATAATTTCACAGCACAAAGGTATAACAATTTTTTTATTTACGCCGCCACTGTCTTATAGTCTTTGTTTGCAGTAGGGTAGGTAGGCGCCTGTAGTAAAATATAGGAGGAGATAATCTCTCCCCCTACATTTGTAGTTTATCTCTCAAAGACAATTAATACTCCAACTCTCTTGGAAGTGTCTTTGCCTCATCTATCCATTTCTCTACCTCTTTTAGAGAAGGAACTCTACGGGTTAGTTTTTTAGCTTCGTTTACCTCTTCCATTTTAGTAGTAAGGTTTTCGGCGTTTCTTTGTGCAAGTTCTGGCACAGTATCTACGCCAGCAGCCTCAAGCAGCTCTGCAAACTCTGGTCCTACGCCATTTATCCTGAAAAGGTCAACCATATTAGCAAACTTTAGGATTTGCTTTTCAGAGACTCCAGTTGCTTCAGCAAGCTCTGCTCTCTGCTTTTTAGTTTTTGCACCAGCTAGTAGCTTGTCTGTGTTTGTAATGCCTGCAGCACTGAATTTTTCGCCTAAAACTGGTCCGATTCCTTCGATCTCTTCAATTTTGTAATTTGCCATCTCTCTTTGTTGTTTATTAAAAAATCCTACTCATAAGGCTTTTCGGTGTCGCCCGTTTTTTCATTGTGGTTTCTGCTCCACTTTATTTCAGTAAACATTTAGTTCACGACACAAAGATACAAATTATTTTTTTATTTTCTCAGATTTTTCACATAAATATTTTGGCTCCTGCAACAAAAAATCAATACTATTAAAAAAAATGTTACCTTTGCTCATTAAAATAATTTTGGTTCAAGATAACTTTAGAGGATTTTTCCTCAAAATTTTCAGCAAAGTTACACAAATATTCTGATTCATACAAACCCCAAATCTCCCTCTTATAAAATATGCAAAAAAAAGGACAAACCTTGTGGGTATTGTCCTTTTTCGTCTTTATTCCTTGCTCCTTGTTCTTTGTTCCTTGCTCCTTGTCCTTGCTCTATCTTAGCACTTTCCGCAACTTGGCTTCAGCTGGGTAAAGAAGTCGTTGCC
>CAYFSY010000199.1:0-2690 GCA_964345905.1 uncultured Paludibacteraceae bacterium
GGCTTTCTATGCCACCGAGTCGTTCAATTACTACGGTGGTCGTGAGGAGTACCCAACGGACAATCCAATAAAGTTCGACTCTACATATATGCCAAATCAGTCGTTCAACAAGGCGGACTTCAACCTTGGCTTCCGCACTCGTGAGCGAAACTCAGACGATTGGCTTTGGGATGCACGCCTCAACTACCGCTTTATATCCACCCGAAATCATCTTACAGAGCACAACATCAACGCTATAGCCGCTATAGATAAGCTAATAGACGAGAATGCTATCGTAGCAGAGGCAGGTGTGCAGACATTTTTCTACCAAAAACGCGATAGCTTAGAGAAGCTACAGCTGCCTACAGTTTACGGCATAGACAGCGAGGAGTGGAAAACAAACGTGATATTTTACCTCCGTCCTGCTTTTTTGTGGAATTTAGATGAGGTGCGTATCAAGTTGGGAGTGAACACAGCATTCGGCTTTGGCAGAAAGCCAATCGTGGCAATCTCGCCTGACGTAAAGATAGACTATCTGCTAAACGACTTCCTAAACCTCTACGCAGGTGTGGGAGGAGGATTTGAGGTAAACTCACTATGGAACGTAACTGACGAGAACCGCTACTACAACCTCGCAGGCACAACACACAATACATATTCGCCATTCGACGTATTTGCAGGCGTTAAAGTTAAGGTGCTCAAAGGCTTAATGCTCGACGCAGGCATCTCTTATAAATATGTTTTCAACGAGATATTTTACAAAAATAATGCAATGATAGTGCCAAGCGGTTTGCCGATGACACCTCCAGACACTATTTTCAACCGATATTTTGCAGCAGAATACAGCAACGGAGGCAAGTTTACAGCAAATGCACGAATTAGCTACAACATCAAAGAGCGTGTAAACATTTTCGCATCGATGCAGTTTGGCAAGTGGTCGCTGAAGCAAGACCCCTCGATGCTGAGCTTTGCACACGCTTGGCATACACCAGAGTGGATTATCAATGCAGGCTCCGACTTTAAGTTTGGCAAAGGATTCTTTGGCAACGTAAACTTCTATTTCTTATCAAAAATGAAAGCCGAAGTGTGTCCAGACCTCACAATAGCTGCCGACCCAAACCGCAATGAGCAGGTAATAGTTACGTTACCAGCTACATACGACCTAAATCTCGGATTTGGCTACAATATCAACGACAACTTCTCGATATTTGCTCGCCTAAACAACATTTTGGCTTTGGCTCCAAAGCTGAATGCTGAGCCTTGGTTTGGTTATAAAACAATGGGTTTCAACGCTCTGATTGGACTAACAGCACAATTCTAAACGCTTATGAAGTTAGCAATTATCAACGGAGCCAACCTAAACCTACAAGGACGTCGCCAACCCGAAATCTACGGCAGCCAGACCTTTGAGGAATATTTTACGGAGCTGAAAAAAGAATTTCCTCAGGTGGAACTCACATATTTCCAAAGCAACTCAGAGGGGGAGCTGATAGATGCCATACAGCACTACGGCTACAATTCAGACGGCTTAATAATCAACGCAGGCGGGTATTCGCACACTTCGGTAGCTATTGCCGATGCAGTCGGAGCCGTGCCTGCCAATACGATAGAGGTGCATATATCGAACCTCTTTGCCAGAGAGGAGTTTCGCCACCACTCTTTTATAGCACGCTATGCGAAAGGCTCAATCATTGGACTTGGCATAGACGGTTACAAACTTGCTGTAGAGTGGTTTTTGAGAAATAAAAAGATAGAGTTTGACACAACTCAGTAAAAAAAGACAAAAAAGAATTTATTAAATAACTTATACATTATAGTATGAAAAAATCCCTATTATTGATGATGATTGGAGGCTCAATGCTTTTATCGGCTTGTGGCGACAAGAAAGCTACAACCAAAGAACTTACCTCAGGTATCAACCCTGAGTATTTAGACACAACCATAAACCCACAAGATGACTTTTACCAGTACGCTTGCGGCGGTTGGATGAAACTAAACCCGCTGACAGACGAGTATGCTCGCTTCGGCACATTCGACCAGCTTCGCGAAAACAACCGCGAACAGCTCAATGGTCTGATTGAGGAGATTTCTAAAAAAGAGAACTCAAATGGCACAGTAGAGCAGAAAATCGGCGACCTCTACAACCTTGGTATGGACTCTGCCGCTATCGAAAAGCAAGGCAATGCACCTATTCAGGCATCTTTGCAGAAGGTTTGTGCGATAAAGTCTGTAAAAGACCTTACGCCATACTTGGCTGAGGCGGCTAAAACAGGCGAAATGCCAATGTTTGGCTTATTTGCAAACGCTCACCCAGACAACAGCGAACAAAATATCGCTTGGGTATGGCAAAGCGGTTTGGGAATCGGCGATAGAGACTACTATCTTGAGGCAAACTTCAAGCCTCAACGCGATGCTTACGTGAAGTATCTTACTACGCTTCTACAAATCTCAGGCTACAACAAGTTGGCAGGCATAGAGGGTAAAGAGGCTGCAACAGCACAAGCTATATTGGACTTCGAGACCAAGCTTGCAAAGGCGTTTATGGACAAAAACACAATGCGTGACCCATTTGCTACCAAAAACGTAATGACTTTTGCTGAGTTGAAAAAACTTCTGCCTATAATCGACCTTGATACTTATGCTAAAACGCTTGGAGTAACATTAGAGACTGTAAATGTTGGTCAATTAAACTACATTAAACAACTCAACAC
>CAYFSY010000200.1:0-2644 GCA_964345905.1 uncultured Paludibacteraceae bacterium
TCTATGGCGCAAACCTCCGCGGAGTATGGGGTTAAAACTATCAGCCCAAATGGAAGATTAGGTCCAGCAGCGGTTGATGCCGCTATAAAAGACTATAAGCGACAAAGAAACGATAAAATCGAGGCAGGTTTAGGGGACCATAATAGAAGGCCGGACTATTACACCTGGGCAGGGGGCTCTTGTAACACCGTCAAAGTTAATGGGGTTGAGAGACCAGCTCCGTATTTTGAGGCGACCATCTATCAGAAGCGTGGCGTCGATACAGCTCCTATAAAAATTTCAATAAACGGAGCAGGTAAAGCTATAGCCACCACTCAGGGAATTCCTAACGTTCCCTATCTGCGACTTGATTTCACCGTTCACGATAGTGTACGAAATATGATGTTAGGCATCGCTAATGTTGTCAATGGAGGAGTCGGTGACTTTCGTTGTCAACAAATTACCACCAAAGTCTCAGCAATGGCGTTCGCTAGTCAAGAAGATATTATTCAAGGCTCCGGAAACTTTAAGCCAAACGAGTAAGAGGACTATTTTAAAGCTCAGGACCTAGCCGTGATATTGACTTTAGTTGAATTAAAATGGGAGGGTAACACAGGTGAAATCAACCTATATCACTACTCCGGCTAAAGTAACTAAACTACAGAGAGTTTCCTCTAAGTTTTTGAGCGCAATGCTAATGATGATAGCTGTAGTTATTGCCGGTATAGGGGGGTTAACTTTAAAAGAGTCACCCTCGGTTAGTTCGGCGGGTTTCTTGTGTCCCCAGGTAGGAAACTTCATGAACCCTGGTGGAGGTTGGGGAAGTATCTTTAACTATGTTCCTCACCCAGACAATAATGGGCCTCGAACTTTAACTTTGGAGCAGGCGTTCGGGGGAATCCTCATGACTCCTACTTACTATGGTGAGACCTCAGATCAAAACTCGAGCTTTCTTCTCTATGACACCCGCGTTGAAGAAGGAGACCCTCAACGATACGATAGCTCAGTAACCCATGTTGATAATTCAGCAAATTTAGATAAAATGACCGATGTTCGCTCTGTAGCCCAATGTACCCTGGCTCCTCTGGCTGCGGTTATAGGAAATTTTTTCTTAGGTATTGCCAACACTATCAGTTCATTCACCTCGCTGATAGCAACCTTCGCCTTTGACACCAACATCGTCTGCGCGGATCCCGATAATCCTTCTGGCGCCTGCTTTAATCTCGCTGGAGTTATTGGTGGAACAAACTCGGGGGTTAATAATACTGGAATCATAGGGGCGTTAACTAGTAGTATCTATATGCCAATGATCGTTATTGCTGTTGGTATCTCGGCTCTTAGCATCGGTTATAAAGGTTTAGTTAAACGCCAATTCAGGGAGGCTCTTTCTGATACTGGCTGGGTTATACTCTCTGTTTTCTTTGGGATAATTTTCATACTTCAACCACAAATGCTATCACGAGCACCTATGGCGATCTCGAATGGTCTCTCTGCCTGTGTCATCGGCGCCTTTAATGGCGAGAACTGTTTTGATGACAGTTACTCTGTAACAGAAGTGGATATAGGAGACGGCACTGCTCGAAACATTTGTAAAGGTAGTGTGGCCGGCCTCGCACTAGATGAGAAAATGTCCATGACGGTAGGAAATATGGGATGCTCAATCTGGGCAGCATTTGTGTTACAACCATACGCTCAAAGTAACTTCGGAACTTCTTTTGAAAACCTCGATGTAAACACGGGGCAGGCGGCCGAGATGGTGCAACAAGCGGGGCTGGATCCAAAAGATTTCTGTGTTAGTCTTTCAATTAGGCAGACAAGCGGTGGATATGGCATGAACGCGACAGGTATTAAAGGTATGATCGGCAGACAGCTGGAGTTAAGTGGCGATACCAATAGCGATACAACAGTCTGTAATTTACTTTCTTATCAGATGTATTTAATGAGTAACGCCTCAGTTTCAAGCGCATCTTTCTCCGAGAATAATATACGGGCTTTCCCGAGCACGGCCACCCAAAGCGCTTACACTCCAGGAGATTATGACCCTCGATGGTATCAAATTATAGGCGCCACAGCACAGAATGATGATATGTGGCAGAAATGGGCTAAAGAGACCGGCTCAGCCTCGTTAATTCAGGGTTTAATGGCTATTATTACAGCAATTTTCGGAAGTGTTGTCATTGTTGTCGGCTCACTCTTCGCTTTGGTGTTCTATCTAAGCGCTATAATACTGATGGCATTTGCTCCACTCTTTTTCCTCTTTGCGATACATCCAGGAAAAGGCAAACGCATCTTCTTAGGCTGGCTAGAGAAAGTGGTCTCTAATATGCTTAAATACTTAGCGTCAGCGTTCTTTGTTATCGTCGCTATCTCTTTTTACTCCGCAGTTTTAGGCAATTCAACTAATCCGATGATGACTTTTATCTTCGTCATGATTATCTCGTTTGCTTTGCTCTTATACAGAAAAGAGTTAATTGAGCTTATCGGCCGAGTCAACATGGGCGGAGAGCAGATGGGCAACAAGGCGGCTGAATGGGCGTCAGGAAAGCGTGAGAAGGCGAAAACATTTACGGCAGGCGCTGTAGGGGGCGCCGTTGGTTCAGTCATGGCTGACGGCCTATCTGGAAAGAGTATCGCTCATGGACTTAAAGAAGGTGCCGCACGCGAA
>CAYFSY010000201.1:0-2627 GCA_964345905.1 uncultured Paludibacteraceae bacterium
ACATACCTGGCTGTCCGGGTGTGGGCGAAAAGACCGCCGTGAAGCTGCTCAATGAGTTCGGCTCTATCGACAACCTGCTCGAAAACACCGACAAGCTGAAGGGAACGCTGAAAACCCGCGTGGAGGAGAACCGCGAGCAGATAAAGTTTTCGCAGTTCTTGGCAGAGATACGCACCGACGTACCTCTGGATTTCTCGGAGGAGGCGATGAGCCGCAAGCCTATCGACAAAGAGACCATCAGGAGCATATTCGCCGAACTCGAGTTCCGCACGCTTACCGAAAGAGTTTTAGGCGAGGAGCTAAAAACCACCGTGCCTGCACAGCAGCCGTCGCTTTTTGACTTCCCCACAAGCAGCGCGGGAGCGACCAACCCAGCAGAGCAGGCGGCAGAGCAAGTCGCAGTAGATTTCAAGACAATTGACACCATAGAACACAACTATATTTTAGTCGAAACAGAGGAGCAACTCACGGAGCTGATAGAGAAGCTCACGGCTTGCCAAGAGTTCTGCTTCGACACCGAGACCACCTCGCTCGAGCCGATAGATGCCGAGCTGGTGGGAATTTCGTTTGCCACCGAACCCTACGAGGCGTATTTTGTGCCGTTCCCTGAGAATCAAGCGGAGGCAAAAGCCAAGATAGAGAGGTTTAGAGCGGTGTTTGAGAGTGAAAACATAGCCAAGGTGGGGCAAAACATGAAGTACGACATCTCGGTGCTTGCCAACTACGGCATAGTGCTCGCCGGCAGCATGTTCGACACCATGATAGCGCACTACCTCTTGCAGCCGGAGCTGCGGCACAACATGGACTACATGGCAGAGGTCTTTCTCGGCTACCGCACAATCCGCTTCGATGAACTTTTCCCAGAGAAAACCAAAGAGCCAGACATCCGCACCGTAGAGCTCACAAGGCTCAAAGATTACGCCTGCGAGGATGCCGACATCACGCTGCGGCTAAAGCAGGTGCTCGAGGAGCAAATCAAGGGCTCGGACTTAGAGAAGCTTTTCTACGAGGTGGAGATGCCGCTGACTAAAATTTTGGCAAAAATGGAGCGAAACGGCGTGCTGATAGACGACTTCGCACTGTCCTATTCCGCCGACATCCTCAGAAAGCAGCTCGACGACTTGGAGCGTAAGATACAGTCGTTCTCTGAGGTAAAAATAAATGTTTCATCGCCAAAGCAGATTGGCGAACTGCTCTTTGACGAGCTTCAGATTATCGACAAGCCAAAAAAGACAAGGACAGGGCAATACAAGACCGACGAGGAGACGCTGCAGAAGCTCAAATCGTCGCACGAGGTGGTGGAGCTGATACTCGAACATCGTGGACTAAAAAAGCTGCTCAGCACCTACATCGAGGCGCTGCCAAAGCTGATAAACAGACACACAAATAAAATCCACACGTCGTTCAACCAGACGGTGGTGGCTACAGGTCGCCTCAGCTCGTCGAACCCAAACCTACAGAATATCCCCGTCCGCGACGAGCAGGGACGCGAAATCCGCAAAGCCTTCATCGCCGAGCAGGGCTGCAAGCTGCTCTCTGCCGATTATTCGCAGGTGGAGCTAAGGCTGATGGCGCACCTGAGCGGCGACCAAAACATGGTCTCGGCATTCCTATCGGGCGAGGATATCCACGCTGCCACCGCCGCCAAGATATTCCACTGCCAGACCTCTGAGGTTACAAGCGAGATGAGGCGGAGAGCCAAAACTGCCAACTTCGGCATCATCTACGGCATATCTGCATTTGGGCTTTCCGAGAGGCTCAACATCCCTCGCCGCGAAGCTGTAACGCTGATAGACGACTACTTTGTCTCGTTCCCCGACGTGAAGCGATACATGGACGAGGTGGTAGAGAAGGCACGCCTGCAGGGGTTTGTAGAGACTATCTTTGGGCGAAAACGCTACCTGCCAGACATCAATTCGAGGAACGCCAACATCCGCAGTTTTGCCGAAAGAAACGCCATCAACGCACCGATACAGGGCTCTGCAGCCGACATCATCAAGATAGCCATGCGAGATATAGACCGCGAGATGACCCGCAGGGGAGTGGGGTCGCAGATGATACTTCAGGTGCACGACGAGCTTGTGTTCAGCGTGCCGGAGGCGGAGCTCGAGCAGATGAAGGAGCTGGTAAAGAGTGCGATGGAGTCTGCCGCCACGCTGATAGTGCCTCTGGTAGCCGACATCGGCATAGGCGACAATTGGCTCGAGGCGCATTGAATTTGGTGCAAGATTAGTTAAGGTTTTTTCTGAAACATTAAGACCGTAATCATTGATTTTGTCCTTGCGTTCTTTGCGTCTTTGCGGTTAAAATATTTTGCCTCAGGAATGCAAAAACAAGCTCTCCTCTCTTGTGGAGAGGAGCGGGGAGGAGAGGTCAAAAAAGGGCGAGCACAACGCACGCACTTACATCTCTAAATTTCTCAATTCATAAAAAAAAAAAAAAAAGACTATCTTTGCAAAACTAAAAATCGAAACATTTTATGCAGAAATACTACTTTTTGTCTGATGCACATATTGGCACGAGGGCTGTCGGCGAGAGCGTTATATCACATGAACGTAAACTTGTGGATTGGCTCGATATGGCAAGCCAAGATGCCACCGAGATTTTCCTCGTGGGCGATATTTTCG
>CAYFSY010000202.1:0-2606 GCA_964345905.1 uncultured Paludibacteraceae bacterium
TTTTTCAGCCTCGATATCGAGGCTGAAAAAGCGAATAATCTCTCTTGTTTTACGCTCTGAAATGTGCGTATGTTTTATATACTTGTTTTTCATTGATACAAAATAACTTACAAAGATAATTCTTTTCTAAAGTTATCTTGAACCATAATTAATAACGAGCAAAGTTAACAAAAAAAAGGAGAAAGACTAAAAAAGCTTCTCCTATTTACTATTAATTAAAAAAAACATTCAGTTTTTATAAAAAACTTTACCTTTCAGTATCGTCTTTTCCACAATCGGTTCGGTGTACGAATATGGAATGTAAGCCAACGAAGGTATCTCGGTGGTGATAACCAGGTTTGCCACCTTGCCACGCGTGATAGATCCGTGAGTCTTGCTGATGCCCAAAGCGTAGGCGCTGTTGATAGTGGCTGCGTTTATCGCTTGAGCAGGCGTGAGCTTCATCTTGATGCAAGCAAGTGAAATCACAAACTTCATATTGCCTCCCGGTGTGGAGCCTGGGTTGTAGTCAGTTGCCAGAGCCACAGGCAGTCCCTCTTTTATCATCGCTTTGAGCGGTGCGTAAGGCAGGTTTAGGAAAAACGAACAACCCGGCAGAGCCGTCGGCATCGTATCTGAGCCTTTCAGTGCTTGAATCTCCGCTTCGCCTGACGACTCGAGGTGGTCAACCGAAAGCACGTTGTGCTTTACGCCCAACTGCACACCGCCTGAGAAATCGAGTTGGTTTGCGTGAATCTTACCGCGAATGCCGTGCTTTGCAGCAGCCTCGAGTATCCTTGAGGTCTGTGCCACAGTAAAAAAGCCCGTTTCGCAGAATATATCCACATAGTCTGCCAGCCCCTCGGCAGCCACCTTTGGTATCCACTCTTGGCACACCATATCCACGTACTCCTCCTCTCTGCCGTTTTTGTACTCTGGCGGGAAGGCGTGAGCCGCCAAGAAGTTCGCCCGAATCTCTACAGGCGTAGTCTCCTTGAGCCTGCGTATAACGCGTAGCATTTTCATCTCGTCCTCTAAATTCAGTCCGTAGCCGCTCTTTATGTCTAACGCTCCTGTGCCGAAGCCAATCATCATGTGTAGACGACGTAGAGCCTGCTGATAGAGCTCCTCCTCTGAGGTCTCGTGTAGCTTGCGAGCGGAGTTTAGTATACCACCGCCACGCTTGGCAATCTCCTCGTAGGATAGCCCGTTGATTTTGTCGAGGAACTCGCCCTCGCGGCTACCTGCGAATACTATGTGTGTGTGCGAATCGCAGAATGCAGGCAATACTGTTCTGCCCTCTGCATCAATGACTTCGCCATTATAGGTAGGACACTCGCTCATCTGTCCGAAGTCTTTTATCACTCCGTCCTCTACGAGCAGGAAAGCACCCTCTATAGTCTCGATGTGGCTCATCTCCTCGCCCTCTAAGCGTAGCTTGCCTTCGGGTAATATTATGTTTTTTATAAGCATATTCTCTGTTATTTTTTAGTCATTTATCTTTAATCTTTAATCTTTGTTCTTTGCTCCTTGTTCTAAATCTTAATAGTCTCCAAAGCGTATTTCAAGCGTCTGAGAGTCTCCTCTTTGCCAAGGATTTTGGTGATGACAAACATCTGCGGTCCTTTCATCTCGCCTACGAGTGTGAGTCTGAAAGGATTCATCACGTTGCCGAGTGAGTAGCCTTGAGCCTCGCACCACGCTTTGACTGTTACCTCTGCCTTCTCATCGTCTGAGAAGTCATCTATCGTCTCTAAAACGGAGAGAAGTTCGCTCAGATACTTTGGCGTTTCGGCTTTCCAACGCTTGGCTACATCTTTTTCGTTGAACTCCTTTGGTGCCACAAAAAAGAACTCTACGAGGTCGTAAATCTCTTTTGGAAACGAGGCACGCTCCTTCATCGCATCTATTGCCAAGAGCAGCTTTTGATAGTCAGCAGAGCCTTTTTCGATTTTTTCGGCGAACATCGGCAGAATCGGTGTTGCCAACTCCTCTGCACTCTTTTCTTGCAGGTATTTGTGGTTGAACCACTTAGCTTTTTCGAAATCGAACCTCGCACCTGACTTCGAGCAACGCTCCAACGAAAACTCATCTATCAGCTCCTGCATGCTAAACACCTCCTGCTCTGTGCCGGGGTTCCAGCCAAGTAGGGCAAGGAAGTTGATAACCGCCTCTGGTATGTAGCCTGCCTCGCGGTAACCTGAAGCCTTTTCGCCACTCTTTGGGTCTGTCCAGTCGAGCGGGAATACGGGGAAACCGAGCTTGTCGCCGTCGCGCTTGCTGAGCTTGCCTTTGCCGTCGGGCTTCAGCAGCAGCGGCAGGTGCACAAACTGCGGCATGGTAGCCTCCCAACCCAGATAGCGGTAGAGCAAGATGTGAAGCGGCGACGATGGCAGCCACTCCTCGCCACGAATGACGTGAGTAACCTCCATTAGATGGTCGTCCACGATGTTTGCCAAGTGGTAGGTAGGCAGTCCGTCAGCCGACTTCCAAAGCACCTTGTCGTCTATCACAGAGGAGTTGAACGTTACTTCGCCTCTGATTAGGTCGTTGAGCGTAACCTCCTCGTTGGGCTCTATTTTCATTCTGACCACATAAACCTCGCCTGAACTGATGCGCCTCTGCAC
>CAYFSY010000203.1:0-2567 GCA_964345905.1 uncultured Paludibacteraceae bacterium
GTCGTGCTCTACCACCACCACCGTATTGCCCACCTCTTGCAGCTCCCGCAGAACGCCGAGCAGACGCTCTGTGTCGCGGCTATGCAAGCCTATCGACGGCTCATCTAAAACGTAGAGCGAGCCCACAAGCGAACTGCCAAGCGACGTGGCGAGGTTGATGCGCTGGCTCTCGCCACCCGAAAGCGTGTTTGACCTACGATTGAGCGTGAGGTACGGTAGCCCCACGTCGCATAGGAACTTCAGCCTCGACTTTATCTCCACCAAAAGCCTCCTTGCCACAGGCTCCTCCTGCTCGCTCAGCTCTATTCGCTCCATCAGCTCTTGCAGCTCGCCAAGCGGCATATCCACCAAGTCCGATATAGAGAGCGAAAGGCTCTGCTCCTCTTGTTTTGCTTTTTTTGCCATTATTTTATTAAATCAACTTTTTTGGGAAAATAAACTGTTCCCTTTCTCTATTTTTTCAGATAAATTATTTATAAAAACGCTTTGTAAGAGATATCGCTCGGCATACGCCAATCCCCGCGTGGCGAGAGGCTTACAGAGCCAACCTTTACGCCGTCTGGCGAACAAGAACGCTTGAACTGTTGGGTGAAAAAGCGACGGATAAAGGTGTCGAGCCACTTTGTGATGGTGGCTTCGTCGTAGTCGCCGCTGAAAGCGATTTTTGCCAAAAAGAGTATCTTTTCGCGGCTAAAACCAAAGCGAACAAGGTAGTAGAGGAAAAAGTCGTGAAGCTCGTAAGGTCCTACGATGCTCTCGGTCTTTTGCGATATCTGGTCGTCTTTGGCAGGCAGTAGCTCTGGCGAAATCGGCGTTGAGGCTATGTCTAAAAGCGTTTTGCTTGTCTCGCCCGTGTAGATACTGCGAGCAACCCACTCTACGAGGTGCCTGATGAGTGTTTTCGGCACACCCGAATTGACACCGTACATGCTCATGTGGTCGCAGTTGTAGGTGCACCAACCGAGTGCTATCTCGCTCATATCGCCTGTGCCAATCACTATGGCGCCCTCTTTGTTGGCAATGTCCATAAGTATCTGAGTGCGTTCGCGCGCTTGGGAATTTTCGTAGGTTATGTCTTGCTGCTCCGGGTCGTGGCTGATGTCGCGGAAGTGCTGCATCACAGCGGCATCTATCGAGATTGTTGCAGACGAAACCCCAAGCTGCTCCATCAGGTCTAAAGAGTTGTTTTTGGTGCGGCTCGTGGTGCCAAATCCCGGCATGGTAATTCCATGGATGTTCTCGCGTGGAATGCCGAGCTTGTCGAACGCAGAGACCGTTACCAGCAGTGCCAGAGTGCTATCCAGCCCGCCCGATACGCCAATCACAGCCTTCGGTATTTTGGCGTTGCTGAGCCTCGTTGCCAATGCGTTGGTCTGGATTTGGAAAATCTCTCGGCAACCCTCTGCCAACCCCTCACCCTCTGGCACAAACGGCAGTTTGCCGATGTGGCGAGTGAGGCGAAACTCCTTGTTTTGCTCGTTGAAGCTCGTTGCTACGAAGCTATCGTAGGTTTGGGTGTAATGTTTGAAACTGTCGTTCCTGAGCCTATCGTGCTTTAACCTATCGATATCTATTTCGCTGACTATCAGCTGACTTTTTAGAGAAAAACGCTCACTCTCTGCCAACACAGAGCCGCTTTCGGCAATAAAGGCAGATGAGGCAAAAAGCAGGTCGGTAGAGCTTTCGCCAAAGCCCGCCGAAGCATAGACGTAGCCCGCCACACAGCGTGCGGAGTGGTGGCTGATGAGGCTACGCAGATAGGCGTTTTTGCCCACCTGTTCGCTCGAGGCTGCGGGGTTGAAAATGATGTGTGCACCCTGCAGAGCCTTTTCTGCCGAAGGCGGCATCACTCCGAAAAGCTCCTCGGAAATCTCTATGGCAAAGGTGTAGCCCTCTGAGTGAAAGAGCAAGTCGCGGCTGAAACTCACATATTCGCCACAAAATACAAAGTCGTGGACGTCGCGCTCAGAGCCGCTTGTAAACCAACGCCCCTCGTAAGCCTCGCCGCTGTTTGGCAGGAACGCCTTCGGCACAATGCCCAAGATGCTACCGCCTTGGAACGCCACGGCGCAGTTGAAAAGCCTGCTCTCTGCCGCAATCGGCAAACCCACAATGGCTACAACCTCAAACTCTTTGCTCCTCTCGAGCAGGCTGCTGAGTGCTTGCTCGGCACTATCTAAGAGCGATTGGTTGAAAAACAGGTCGCCACAAGTGTAGCCCGTCAGCGAGAGTTCGGGGAAGCACACCACCTCCACGCTCGCTTTCTCTGCCTGCTCTATCAGTGAGAAAATCTCATCGGCATTTGCCTTGCAGTCGCCTACATGCACCACAGGCACAGCCGCCGCCACCTTTACAAAATTCTGATACATAACAATTCGATACGTTTATTTTTCGATACAAAGATACTATTTTTTCGTGTAATGTGTAGCGTTTAGTGTGTAATGATTTGTTGAATTGTTTAAGCGTTTAAGCGTTGAATTGTGTTTTATGACCGAAGCCCGAAGTCAGTAGACGGAAGTTTATTTTACAATTAAGAATAAAAAAATCAATCTCCCCCTTCGGTCGCT
>CAYFSY010000204.1:0-2188 GCA_964345905.1 uncultured Paludibacteraceae bacterium
GGACGATGCGGAGGGTGTGTTGAACCGCTCGGCGGCGGACACGCAAGCCGAGATACTCATCGTGAGCCAATTTACCCTCTACGCCTCTACGCGCAAAGGCAACCGCCCATCGTATATCCGTGCCTCGAAACCCGACTTCGCTGTGCCGATGTACGAAAAGTTCTGCTCGGCAGTCTCAGAGAAGCTCGGCAGGGAGGTCGGCACAGGCACATTTGGTGCAGATATGCAGGTCTCGCTCATCAACGACGGACCCGTTACAATATGGATTGATAGCGACGAACGAAAGTGATAGAGAGTTATGCGTGGATTGGTTATAAAAAATACAGGTAGCAATATCAGCGTGAAGTTCCCCGACGGCGAGGAGCGGCTCTGCAAGCTCAAAGGCAACCTGCGCACCAGAGGCTACAGGAGCACAAACCCTGTGGTGGTAGGCGATTGGGTGCATGTCGATGAAAACGACCAAATATCCGAGATAGAGGAGCGAAAGAACCACATTGCCCGCCGTCCCACAAACCTTTCGTGGCAGATTCACGTCATCGCCGCCAATATAGATATCGCCCTGCTGATGGTAACCCTGAAAGAGCCAGAGACGTCGCTTGTCTTTATTGATAGGTTTTTGGCTTCTGCCCAAGCCTATCGCGTGCCTACCGTGCTTGTGTTCAACAAGATAGACCTGCTCAGCCCCGATGAGATGGCAGAGGTTGCTGAGATAGTAGAGAAATACCAAAAAATCGGTTATGAGTGCCAGAAAATCAGTGCCTTAGAGCCGGATAGCATCAGAGAGCTGCAGGAGAAAATATCGGGTAAAATTGTGTTGCTATCTGGTAACTCCGGGGTAGGCAAGTCCACCCTTATCAACGCTATGTGTGGCGAGGAGCGAGCAAGGACAGCGGAAATATCGCGGGTGCACCGCAAAGGCACGCACACCACCACCTTTTCAGAAATCTACGAGCTGCCCGCCTCAACCTACATCATCGACACGCCCGGCATCAAAGGCTTCGGCGTGGTGGATATGGAGCGGGACGAGATTTCGCACTACTTTGTGGAGATTTTCCGCGAGAGCGAAAAGTGCCGCTATGCAAACTGTATGCACCTTGAGGAGCCAGAGTGTGCCGTGCTGGCAGCCATAGCGCGTGGCGACATAGCCCAGTCCCGCTACTACAGCTACCTCTCGATGATTGACGAGATAGATGCAGACTCTAAATACAGATAACTCTTGCCCCTATGTCGGAGTTTTTTGCTAACTTCGCGGCAGATTTTTCAGACAAGACAAAAGCGATGGTAAAACCGATTCAGAGCATTGATAGAGAGTCGTGGAGGGAGCTTTTAGAGAGTTCGCCTTACGCTTCGTATTTTCAGTCGCCTGAGTTTTACGACTTCTACTCAAGGCTCTCGTTTTTAGGAACATTTGGTTTTGCAGTTTTTGACGAAATAGGCAGGCTTCAGGCACTTGTCTGTGGCTACACCATCGCCAACGGCGGAAGGCTCACACAATACTTCTCTCGCCGAGCCATTATCCAAGGCGGAGTCCTGCTAAGCGATGACTGCAAAGAACCCCTGCTCAAAGAGCTTCTACAAACACTAAAGCGTGAACTTCGCGATAAGGCTATCTACATCGAAATCCGCAATAGCTTCGACTACAGCAAGCACCGTGAGACCTTTCAGCAAGCGGGTTTTGCCTACCAGCCACACCTAAACTACTTGGTGGACACCTCGCAAGGCATCGACCAAGTCCGCTCTCGCTACCACCGCGACCGTCGTCGTGAGCTACGCCGTTCGGAGGAGAAAGAACTTAGAGCAGAGATTTCGCAAAAAGAAGTGGATATAGAGGGTTTTTACTCACTGCTATCGGCTCTATATAGGCAAAAAATCAAAAAGCCTCTTTTCCCGCAAGAGTTTTTTTTGCAGTCAGTTAAGGAGAAGGATTATAGCTTTTTGGTAATAAAATCTGGCGAGGAGATAGTCGGCGGCAACTTGTTTGTCTGCTACGGCAAGCGTGTTTACGGTCTATATGTGGCGGGTGCCGAGGGTTCAGAGAGCTACCCTTCTATCACAGCGATAGACTCAGCAATCGACTATGCCTGCCAACATGGATATACTATTTTCGACTTTATGGGAGCAGGCGAACCAGACAAACCCTACGGAGTCCGCGACTTCAAAGGAAAGTTTGGCGGTGAGCTGGTGGAGC
>CAYFSY010000204.1:2241-2546 GCA_964345905.1 uncultured Paludibacteraceae bacterium
TGTATATAAACAAAAAACTCCTATATTTTTGTGGAAAAAAATTCATCGAATTAATTCAGTCTTTTCAGAAAAAATGACAAAAAATAGATATTGCCTTATAACAAACGATGTGGAGACAACATCGATTCTAAACCATAAACTCCGCGACAAGACCGGAGAGTATGTACTCCGCCAAGGTATGCCACGCCTGCTTGACCTCTATGAGCGTTATGGTGTAAAAGCTACGTTTTTCTACACAGGCTATATCGCAAAACTCTATCCTGATGTGGTGAGAATGGCTCACGATAAGGGACATGAGGTTGGCT
>CAYFSY010000205.1:0-1029 GCA_964345905.1 uncultured Paludibacteraceae bacterium
ACGCCGCCAACGATAGCGAGGACTTGGTGCTAGGTAGCAAAGAGAAGTTTGATATTCAGAGCCTTGTGAGGCATATCGAGAGCAAAGAGCAGTTTTCGCAGGTTCAGGTTGGTAGAATCAGCCAAAACCGATACTTTAAGCCGCTTTTCTCTTACGGCAACCGCACTCGATGTTTCCTGAAGGTGCAAGACGGCTGCGACTACTTCTGCACCTACTGCACTATTCCCTACGCTCGTGGCAGAAGCCGTTCGGCTACGGTGGCAGATACTATGCAGACTATCCATGAAGCGATAGACTTAGGAGCAAAAGAGATAATCCTCACTGGCGTAAACATCGGCGACTTCGGCAAGGGCGGAAGCGAGAAGTTTGTAGATTTAGTCAGAGCCATAGATAGCCTCAAGGACGAGGTGCGTTTCCGTATTTCGTCCATTGAGCCAGACCTCCTGACAGACGAGATAATAGAGATTGTGGCACACTCCGAGAGGTTTGCACCGCACTTCCATATTCCACTACAGAGCGGTAGCGATGAGGTATTGGAGCTAATGAAAAGAAAATACAAAAGCGATGTTTTTTTAGAAAAAACTCATAAGATAAAAGCCTTGATGCCAGATGCTTTCATAGGAGTAGATGTGATTGTAGGCATGCGTGGCGAGACAGACAAGATGTTCGAGCAGTCTCTGCAACTACTTGAAAACACGCCTTTTACCGAACTCCACATATTCCCCTACTCCGAACGTGAGGGCACAAAGGCGTTGGAGATAAAGCCTATCGTGAGTCAGCGGGTAAAAAAGCAACGCTCTGAGGTGCTACACAAGCTTTCGGAGCAACGCAAAGCGGAGTTTTACCAAAGCCAAGAGGGCAAGAGGAAAACGGTGCTGTGGGAGACCACAAAAAACCCGCGAAAGATGCAAGGCTACACTGAAAACTACCTTCTCGTGGAGGCTCCTATGCAGGCTGATAAAATCAACACCTTTGAAAAGGTTCAGTTTTTTAACGAAATAAAGATTAAATGATATGAACAGATGGACT
>CAYFSY010000205.1:1067-2536 GCA_964345905.1 uncultured Paludibacteraceae bacterium
AACCATATTTGGCACGCTCACGCAGCTCTGCTTGGGCACAGTGTACGCTTGGAGCTTTTTCCAGACGCCGATAATAGAATTTACAGGGTGGAACAACTCGCAGGTGGCCTGGGCGTTTAGCCTATCAATATTCATGCTTGGAGTAACAGCAGCATGGGCAGGTAGCAAAATGTCTCTATACGGACCTCGCAGACTTGCAATGCTTGGCGGAATACTCTACGCCTTGGGCTTTCTGATTGCGGGCTTTGCTTTGGCAAACAAACTGCTTTGGCTCTTGTATTTAGGCTTCGGAGTTCTTGGCGGGATTGGCTTGGGGTTGGCATACGTTACACCTGTGGCGACAGTATCAAAGTGGTTCCCAGAGAAGCAAGGCTTAGCTACAGGAATGGTGGTAATGGGCTTTGGATTTGGTGCGTTGGTAATGTCGAAAATATTGGCACCGTTTTTCCTAAATATTTCAGGCGGAGACCTAAGCACTACATTCTACTACATCGGTGCAGTAATGCTTGTGCTGACACCTCTCTTCGCATCATTCCTAAGACTACCAAAGGCAGAAAGCAATGATGCTAAAACCGACAGTAAAGAAAAAGTCTCTATCGCTACTTACATCAAGGGCAGGACATTTATAACAGTTTGGGTTGTATTTATGATAAACATTGTGGCGGGAATGATTTTTATCTCGTTTCAGTCGCCACTTTTGCAGGACTTGCTAAAAGAGCAGATGCCTGCCGACACCAATTTTACAGATGCAGAGGTTGTGGCTTCACTCGCTATGGCGGGATCTACACTCATCGCCATCAGCTCTATTTTCAACGGATTGGGCAGGTTTGTGTGGGGAAGTGTTTCCGACAAAATCGGAAGAATAGAGACCTTCCGTATTCTGCTTGCTCTACAGGCAGTAGTGTTTGTACTGCTGATTTTTGTAAGCAACCCTATTGTCTTCTCGGTGTTTGTCTGCATTGTGTTGCTATGCTACGGTGGTGGATTTGGTGTGCTACCGTCGCTTGCAAAAGACATGTACGGTGATAAGTTGATGTCATCTATATACGGTGCTCTGCTAACAGCTTGGGGCATGGGCGGCATCATCGGACCGCAGATTGTAGCCTTTATGAAAGACCACTATGCCGACAAAGCAGGCTTCTACGCTTTTATTGTCGGTGCGGTGCTTTTGGCAATTGGCTTTTTGGTTTCATTGGGGATAAAGAGTCGTGAAAAGGTGGTAAAGATATAAATAAAAAGGCGAACTCGTGAGTTCGTCTTTTTTGTCACTTATTCGCTGGCATTGCTGTCCGATAAAACTCAAATACACTCTTGTAATCATCTGAATCTAAGCTAATTATATCTTTTTGCGAACATAGGTGGTTGTCGCTCCAAATTGTGCTAACTTGTGTTTATAATACGACTGCTCCAGCGGCATTGCTGAAGTCTCGGGGCACCCACACGACGAAGGGAGCGTTAAAAACGATATC
>CAYFSY010000206.1:0-2528 GCA_964345905.1 uncultured Paludibacteraceae bacterium
GCCGTTACTCTCAAGTATGTCTGAGACTATACGCATGCAGTATTTGTAATCAGTTGGGATAACTGGTTTCAATGCACGAAGTGCAAGGTTTCCGTGTCCGACCTCGCGACGACCAACTCCACGTGTAGGACGTGCGTCGCCTGTAGAGAATGGTGGGAAGTTGTAGTGTAGCAAGAAGCGGTCTGTGCCTGTTATCAGAGCCTCGTCGATGATTTTCTCGTCGAGCTTTGTGCCGAGAGTAACTGTTGACAAGCTCTGTGTCTCGCGACGTGTAAACACAGCCCAGCCGTGAGCAGCAGGCAGATAATCTACCTCCGACCATATCGGACGAATCTCTCTTGTAGAACGACCGTCGAGGCGCTTGCCTTCGTCGAGGATAGCTCTACGCATAGCCTCTTTCTCTACATCGTGGTAGTAACGCTTAATCATCGCTTTCTTTTCGTCTGTAAGCTCCTCCTCAGAGAAAGTAGCGATATACTCTTCCAATATATTTTCAAATGCTGAAACGCGAGCATGTTTGTCTGTATTACCCGAAACAGCTATATCGTAAGCCTTCTGATATGTCTTCTCTTTTACATCTTGGCGTAGCTCATCGTCATTTACCTCGTGGCAATATTCACGTTTAACGGTTTTGCCTACAGCCTCCATAAGTTCAAGCTGAACTTGGCACTGTGGCTTGATAGCCTCGTGAGCCGCCTTGATAGCATTGAGCAGAACCTCCTCAGAGACCTCTTTCATCTCGCCCTCTACCATCATGATGTTGTCGAGAGTGGCTGCTACAATGATTTCTAAATCAGCATCTTGCAGTGCTTCAAATGTAGGGTTTATCACAAATTCTCCACCTATGCGAGCTACACGAACCTCAGATATTGGTCCATGGAAAGGCACGTCAGATACAGCCAAAGCAGCCGAAGCAGCCAAGCCTGCCAAAGCGTCTGGTGCATCTACTCCGTCAGCCGAATAGAGCGTTACGTTTACAAATGTTTCAGCATGATAATCGTCTGGAAATAGCGGACGCAAAGCCCTATCTACAAGGCGAGAAATCAGAATTTCGTAGTCTGATGGACGACCTTCGCGACGAAGGAAACCTCCGGGGAAACGTCCACAAGCAGAAAACTTCTCTTTATAATCCACCGAAAGTGGCATAAAATCTGTGCCAGGGTTGGCCTCTTTTGCTGAGCAAACTGTGGCTAAAAGCATTGTTTTGCCCATTTTGACCATCACGGCGCCGTCAGCCTGCTTTGCCAACTTGCCTGTTTCGATGGTAATCTCTCTACCGTCGGGCAGTGTGACGGTCTTTGTAATTACATTCATAAAATTACTTTTTCTTAATATTTTTACTCTTTTTAAAATCGGACAAAGTTACTATTTTTTTTCTAGTTATTCTGTAAAAACAGAAAAAAGTCCCCGAAAAGTTTTCAGAGACCTTTTTTATAAAAGACTTTCAACGCAAAGCTGTTATCTACAAGAACAGCAGTTGGCAAATGATATAGAGCGGCAGTAGCACTACAAGCGAGAACTTAGCTATGTATCCAAAGAACGATGGCATCTCGATACCGTTCTCCTCTGCTACAGCCTTTACCATAAAGTTTGGTCCGTTGCCGATGTAGGTCATTGCACCAAAGAACACCGAAGCGGTGCTGATAGCCTTGAGCAGTATCTCCGATATGCCTGCCACCTGAGCTCCAACGAGTGGCAATCCCTCTGCAAGGCTGTGGAATGCGAGTGCAGTTGGTGCGTTGTCGAGGAATGCGCTGAGTGTTCCTGTGGCGTAATAAATCTGCCAAGGCTCTGTGATTCCAAGGCTCTGCGAATGCTGGTTCAGATACATCAGAGCTGGGGTCATCGTAGCAAAGATACCGATGAAAATCGCTGCCACCTCGAGTATTGGGTGTAGGCTAAAGTTATTATCCTCGCGTATCTCGCGTTTAGTAAATATCCACGAAAGAGCTATCATCAGCACAAGCACTATCTCGCGTAGAAACTTCAGGTAGAGAGGTGCTCCCTCCTCCGCCATTGCAGGGATATACTGTGGGTTGATAAACGCTACAGATAGCACTACGCCAAGCAAAAATAGCAGATTGATAGTGCCGCGAACCTTGATTGGCTCCTTCTCTCTTACGTCAGCCGAGATATTTGCCCAATCCTCGCGTTTGAGGTAGTAGTAGCGGTCGAGGAAGTAGTAGATTACGAGCAACGCTCCGCCTACAAATAGCCACTCTGGTATCAGATTCAGGAACCATGTAAATGATGCTCCACGCAGGTAGAGCAGGAATAGTGGTGGGTCGCCGAGTGGTGTGAGCAGACCGCCACAGTTTGCCACTAAAGCTATGAAAAACAGCACTGTGTGTGTGCGGAACTTGCGTTGGCTATTGATGCGCAGGATTGGACGGATAAGCAGCATCGCTGCACCCGTCGTTCCCATTATCGAAGCCAAAACCCAACCGATAGCTAAAAACAGAGTGTTTGTCTTCGGCGTGGCTTGGATATCGCCCTTGAGCTCTATGCCGCCAGTGATGACAAAGAGC
>CAYFSY010000207.1:0-2158 GCA_964345905.1 uncultured Paludibacteraceae bacterium
AGTTTGACATGAGTAGCTACCCAAGCGGTGTTTACATGGTAACACTCCGTACAGGAAACTCTGTAGAGACTGTGAAGGTGGTAGTTAAGTAAATAGTAGATTAAACTAATGATTAATAAGCTAAGCCATTCAAGTGGCTTAGCTTTCTTTATTTATACAAATTAATACTACTTTTAGTACACAAAATTATTGATTAATTTGATTTTCATTTTGTTATTAACATAATTTTCACTATCTTTGCCAAACGAAAAATCTAATTAAATAAAATACTTATACAAATATGAAAGTTTTAGTTGCTACAGAAAAGCCTTTTGCTAAAAAGGCTACAGATGAGATGAAGGCTATTGCCCAGAGTGAAGGAGTTGAATTGGTTCTGCTGGAGAAATACACAGACGTAGCTGACTTCCACAAGGCAGTGGCAGATGTTGATGGACTTATCGTTCGTTCAGACAAGGTTACAAAGGATGTGGTTGACCACGCAAACAACCTTAAAGTTGTAGTTCGCGCAGGTGCTGGCTACGATAATCTAGACCTCGCTGCTTGCTCGGCAAAAAACATCGTTTGCATGAATACCCCAGGACAAAACTCAAACGCAGTAGCTGAGCTTGCTCTAGGTATGATGATCTACATGGCTCGCAACCAGTTTAATCCTGGCACAGGCTCTGAGCTAAGAGGCAAGAGATTTGGTATCCAAGGCATGGGTAACATCAGCAGACTTGCCATGGACTATGCAAAAGCATTCGGCATGGAGCTTTGGGCATCTACCAGAACTCCTGAGAAAAAAGTTGCTTTGGAGAAGGAGGGCGTAAAGGTTGTTAGCTCAGTAGAGGAGCTCTACGAGAATTGCGACTACGTTTCGGTACACATCCCAGCAAACGACCAAACTAAAGGCTCTATCAACTACAATCTGCTTTCTAGAATGCCTAAGGGTGCTTGCCTTATCAACACTGCTCGTAAAGAGGTGATAAACGAGGCTGACCTAGAGAAGGTGCTTGCTGAGCGTGAAGACCTGAAGTACGCTACAGATATTGCTGCAGGAAACGACGCTGTATTGAAAGAGAAATTTGGCAAACGCTACTTTGCTACCCCTAAAAAGATGGGTGCAGAGACAGGTGAGGCTAATATCAATGCTGGATTGGCAGCTATTCGTCAGTCTATCGCTTATTTGAAAAAAGGCGATGACACATTCAGAGTTAATTAACTTTTCATAAGTTTATTAAATTTTAATATTGTTTTTTTTAACGGAGTTTGTTGCAATATGCTTGCAACAACTCCGTTTTCCTAACAAATAAATAGCATTTTGCCATAACAAACTCTCTATCTCTTCAATGATTAGCAAGAATATATGGATAAACTATGAGGCGTTCCTCAGGCTCGAAAAGTCGCTTTCGGAAAATACCGTAAAAGCTTATATAAACGACCTTCGTGAGTTTGAAAAGTTTCTGGATAGTCGTAACCTAAAATATAACGAAGTTAGACTCTCAGATCTTCAAGAATTTATACAGTCTATCATAGAGATAAGGAGCGATGAGATATCTGATAGAAGCCGAGCTAGAATAATCTCTGGAGTAAAAGCTTTCTACAACTACTGCGATATAGACGGACTTATCAAAAATAATCCCACCGAACTACTCCAGCAACCAAAACTACCAGAATACCTTCCAGAAGTACTATCAATAGAGGAAGTAGAGGCAATAATCGGAGCAATAGACCTATCGGAGGTAGACAAATATAGTGGACTTGCAGTAGGCATACGAAATCGTGCTATAATAGAGATACTATATGGTTCAGGACTACGAGTTTCAGAGCTCATAGAGATAAAACTATCACAAATGATGCTTGATGAAGAGTTTATGAAGATTATAGGCAAAGGTAATAAGGAGAGGCTTGTGCCACTTTCAAAACCCGCCATCAGAGCAATAAAACAATGGAAGTTGGAACGAGAAAAGCTACCTATCCAACCAAAAAAAGAGGACTATCTCTTTCTAAATCGTCGCGGCAACCCAATGACACGACAAATGATTTTTCAGATAATAAAAGATTTAACTACCAAAGCTGAAATAAAAAAAAGTGTCGGTCCACACACGTTCCGCCACTCATTTGCCACACATCTTATAGAGGGAGGAGCAAACCTACGTACTATACAGCAGCTCTTAGG
>CAYFSY010000207.1:2168-2517 GCA_964345905.1 uncultured Paludibacteraceae bacterium
AGATTTACACTCATATAGGTATGCATACTATGCGAGATGAAATAATGAAATATCATCCAAGAAATAGACAAAGATAGAAATAAAAAAAAACAGATCTTAAGATCTGTTTTTTATTTTTCATCCTTAATGGGGTTTACTCTTTTCTTCTACTCCTGAAAAATACATAACCCAAACCCATAATAATTGTAGCAAATACGCCACTGCCTACTGGACAATAATCCGGCAATGAAGGAGCGTTGTTTGCACTAAGATCGCCAATATTATTATTGCCCATTGCATTATAACAACAGTCTGGATCTGGCTTACCAGGTATACCCTCTGTCTGACCTCCTGGCTTAGAATTATATAC
>CAYFSY010000208.1:0-2500 GCA_964345905.1 uncultured Paludibacteraceae bacterium
TCACCCACCGAAGCAGCAACATTTGCAACCATTTGAGGCAGATTATTTGCTGATGTATAGCTGTTGCCAAGTAACAACACTCTTTTCGTTGAGCCTTGTCCGTATGCTATCGAGCAACTAATCAGAACAAAAAACAGTGTAATATATTTCATTTTACTTCAAGATAACTTTATAGGATGTTCCCTCAAATTTCTCAGCAAAATTACACAAATGTTTTGATTTTGCAAGTAGTTCTATCTGTTGATTTTATTAAAGTTCACAGCAAAATCAAATCCAAATAGTCCTTTTGCAAAACATATTTCTACTGTTTCTTCTTCATCAAGATTATTATAAAGTTTTTTATCAATTAAAAACATTGTGTATGCATGAAATTCGGTGAATGGATTGAAATGCGTGAAATAATTTAGCTGGAAATTAGTATTCATAAATTTATTCGAGAAATAGGATATTGTTGTAGCTATCTGTTCAATAATAATATTCCCAAACGTAAATAGCACAACGCATGCAAAGAAAAAATAAAATATTTTTTTATTTGTGTGGTAAACTGTGTGAATGAGTGGATATAAGATATAAACTACTACTAGAGCTTGTAAAAACCATAAGTGATTATTCCAATCTTGTTTTAAAAACCAACTTCCCCTTATAATTTCAGAAAAAGGCAACATCTCTCTGCGAATATATTGTAATACAACTAAGGTTATAAAACCCCACAATACGGTCAATGCCACAATCCTAGCAATTTTCGTTATGTGTTTTCTTATGTCAATTGTCTCTTTATTAAGAAGCAACAATCCATTTACAAAAAAGAATATGGGAACACAAGTGCTTAAAATAGATTTCAAAAACAGATTGAAATAAGTAGAATAACTTTGGGTCTCTATTATGTCACTTGGAATCCTACTAAAATGATAAATAATTACCATGTAAATAGCCAATGCTTTGAGTAAGTCAATGCTATCAACTCTTGTTTTGTCTTTTTGTATTATCATCGGATATCAGGTTTATAGAAGCGAATGTTTCCTATCGGTTATTGGTTCAATATCGCGTTAGAGAATATTCCTTCAAAGTTTTCAGCGAAGTTACAAAAAAAATTTAACTAAATGCGAACAAAAATGCTCCTACTAACAAAACTATATGAAAAAAGGACAAACCACGAAAGGTCTGTCCCAATTATCAAATTAAGATATATTTATTTGGTAATGAAAAAATTATATCGTAAACTTCACTCCTAAGAAGTAGCTTCTTGGGGTAGAAGGACCGTAGATGTACGACGAAGCATGTCCTGCTCCTGTATCGAAATCTTTCTGATACGAGTTGAAAATGTTTTGCACACCTGCATTTACCTGTAATGTAGAGTATTTAAACACGCTGAAGTCATACGCCACTTTTGCTCCCAATTCAAAGAAATTTGGTGAGCGTTCAATGCGGTTTTCGGTGGCGAATCGGTCAACGCCAATCACTCCACTTCCCTCCTCGTGTGGCACATACATTCTACCTGTATAGTTGCCAGAGAGAGCAATAGAGAGGTCTGTCGTAGGACGCACAGCGGCAACGAAATAGCCGTAGGCTTTAGGCGTGCGCATAAATTCGCGGGTGGCAGCTACGCCGTCGAGCGGTTCGCGAGCCTCGTCGAATAGAGCCTGCTGCAGCGTGAAACCCAGTTGCAGGTCAAACATACGGCGGTAAGCCACGCGAGCCTCGAAGTTCCCGCCATAGACCTTTGCTCCAGATGAATTGTATATTACCTTTTCCAATATGCCGTTTACCACCGCACCATCTTTAGAGTCAAAAGCGTGTTGTAGTGAGGTAAAAAAGCCTTCGGCAAGCAGGTTTATCTGCACAGAGTTGATGTTGAAATAATAATCTGCCGAACCGCTAATACTGCGTGAACGTTCCTCTCTGAGGTCAGGCGAGAGTACTCTCATTATCTGTTCGCCGCCAGCTATATCCACGTGCAAGTCCTCGTCAAAGAATTGTGGAGCACGGAATCCTTCGCTGTACGAGAGGCGGAAACCAAGCGTTTTAATTGGCGAATAACGCAGGTTGACACGAGGACTAAAGATAGGATTTTTTACCAAAGTGTGCTTGTCGAGTCTGGCTCCTAAGAGGATTCCCCAATTTTTGTTTTTCCACTCATTTTGTAGGAAAAGGCTATATGTGTTTGACTTCTGAGTGATGTCATCTTTGCGGTAACCGCTCTTGTCGTTCAATGCGTTGTAAAGATACTCCACACCTGTGGTAAGTTCTGCAGGCATAAATAGCAGGCGGTCGAAGTAGCGGGTGTATTGTCCGCCAGCCTGATAGATAAGCTCCGTAGAGCGTCCGAAGGAGTTTAGGCGTTGGTTTACCAAGTCAAGCTGTTCGTTTGCCTGCTCAATTGCCTCACCGACCGAAGTTTTAGTAGTATCTATCAAGTCGAGTGTTCCCAATGGCTCTCCTCCACCGTAGTAGCTTTTGCGGAGCGTATGTTGAGCAGAGGTGTATATTTTGAAGTTGTTTT
>CAYFSY010000209.1:0-2499 GCA_964345905.1 uncultured Paludibacteraceae bacterium
GCGGCTATCACACCAGGTAGATGAGCAGCCATTCCCGCTCCGGCTATGATTACCTCCACGCCTCGCTCTCTGGCTCCTGCGGCAAACTCCTCCACCTTTTCAGGCGTGCGATGAGCCGAAAGAGCGTGAATCTCAAAAGGCACTTCAAACTCGTTTAAAACTCCTGCAGCCTTCTCCATCACCTTGAGGTCTGAGGTGCTGCCCATGATAATACTAACTTTCGGTTTCATATAATTTCTAAAAACTTATTTTTTTATTTATTTTGCAAAAATAGTAAAAAAACGGCTTACAGACTACGCTTTTTATTAAACTCCCGCTCTATCTTTGCCAACTCTGGTATCAGAGGCTTAAACTCTTCGAGCTCCTGCGTAGGGATTCGCGAGAAGTGTATAAACGCCTCCTCGTCTAAGCCCACCAAGTAGTAGGCTATGCTGATAAATGTGTGTAGCGACGGCTGGTCTGGGTTTGCCATAAGCGCCAGCTGGAAGTTTAGCAAAGCTTGATTCGTGTCTTGCACCACAAGGAAAAGTCGTCCGATTTTCAGATACTTTATAGCACTTTTCTTCTGAACTTGCTCAAACGAACTCTTCTCCATATTGCTTGTGCGTAGCAGGTGGTTTAGCGACTTTTGGTACGAAATTATGGCGTTTCCAAGCGACTCTTGCTGTTTGTCTTTTTCCTGCAGTTCAGAGGCTTCGGCAAATATGTCACCGATTATCTCAAACATATTTTCGTAGTTCTTTTCGTCGTGCGGGTCGTACATCTTGAAGGCTTGTAGCAGGTAGCCCAGCGCCTTGTCATTTTCGTTCATAAAGTTGTAGCACTGTCCAATCTGCACGGTGGCTTGGAAGTTGTTTGGGTCTATTTTCAGCACAGATTCACACACCTCCAGCGCTTCTGTGAAGCTACCGATTTTCATCAGGCAAAAAGCCTTGTGGTTATTCAGTTCGGCGTACAGATCCTTATTGTCTGAAAGCATCATCGGGAACTCCTTTGCCTGCATCTCGTAGTAATATATTGCCTGGGCGTAGTCATGTATCTGCTGGTGACAATAGCCGCAGTTGTAGTAAATCATCGGGTCGATGTCTTTGATAGCAATGCGCGTCTTCAGAGCCTCGGCTGCTTCGGCATACCGCTCGTCTTGGAATAGCACAAACGACAGAAATCCCCACGCCTCTTTGTCGTAAGGGTCGCGATCTATTATACTGTTTAGAATGTTGGTGGCTACTTGTATGTTTTCCATGCGGAAAAACTCTGAGGCAAAGGCTTTCAGCTCACCTATGCCGGCATCGTCGTCTTTTAGCGCCTCGATGACAAGTTTTTTTATCATAATGCTTCGCTCCATAAACTCCTCCTCGTTCTCTTTTGAGTCCTCGAAAAGGTCACTGTTTAGGTACAAAGCAAAGTGCATAAGCCGTTCATGCGGTAGGTAGTCGGGGTCTTCGTACTGCTCGAAAAACTCCTCGAAAAGGTCTTCTGCCTTGGTGTAATTTTTCTTTATCGCCTGCAATGCAGCTCTTATCAGAAGGAAAATCGGCTCAGAGGTCTGGGCATAATACGCCTTTGCTTTCCGCTCCGCTTCGGTGCGGCGTTGTGTCCAATACTCTATTAGCACATCGAGCAAAAGGTACTCCCTCTCGCCCTCGAAGCGACTCTTGGCTCTCTGCAACACCTCACGAGCCTGAGTGAAAGAGTGCTGCTGCATAAGGTGCATTATCGCCACCTGATACGACTCGGAAGTAAAGAATTTAATCCCATTTAAATCCTCCATAAACTCCTCTACCATATCCATTCGCTCCTCTACAAACCCGTCAAAATTTCCTGCGTATAAGCACGCTATAAAATGATACATTCCCTTATCCTATTTCTAAATTTAATGCAAAGGTACGATTTTTTTAATAATTAAGAAATTTGCGATTAAGTGAGAGTAGAGCCAAAACGTAGTTTTGAGCTATGCCGAACGGCAGCAAATTGTTTTATAAAGTAAAAAAATTAAGGAATGTAGGAATGTAGAAGTTGGTTTTTGTTTGGTGTGGAATTGTTAATGTGTAATGTAGGGGCGAACCTATGTGTTCGCCCGTCGTTTCGACAGTTGCAAGCGTTGTAATCACACGGGCAGACACGCAGGTCTGCCCCTACGGTTTGATGTGGTTGTGTTGTAGGGGCGAATGATGATTCGCCCGCCACCCACAAACGGTTTACTTTTTGTCCCTACGGTCTTGTTCTAAGGGAGATTCCCGCCTGCGCGGGAATGACAGTTAGAAATTAAGTAATTTAGTAAATAAAATGTCAGAAAAAAAGAATGTAAACAGAGAGATTGCCGCTGAGGGTGGCATATTGGATGTACTTTGCCAAAGGTTTGGCGAGGGCAAAGTAAAGGCTTGGCAGAAGGAGTACGCTCCTCGTAAGCTCAACGTGATAGAGGTAGAGGATAAGCTGGCTGTGCTCAGACCAATAGGTGTGGCAGAAGTAGGCACTTACACTACTATGACTATCACT
>CAYFSY010000210.1:0-1241 GCA_964345905.1 uncultured Paludibacteraceae bacterium
TTATTGTATTGCAGACCTGTCGTCACCCCTGTAGTCTTAACAGAGTTGAACAGCGAATTAGCTCGTGTGGGTTTATAGCTAATAGAGAAACCCAACTCGTTGCTACGGAATATACCAAGCGTTGCTGGATTATCCCAAATTGCCGAAGCATCTCCACCCAATGCGCCAAAACTACCAGCCATACTCATATAGCGCGCTGTTCCACTAATATGACTTGTATTTAAACCAGACATATCAAAAATGTTTTGCGAAAACATTTTCGGCATTGACATTAAGAATATTATGCCTACTATAAACGATTTTCTCATATTTTTCTATACCATCTTCTTTTTTATTGAAACAAATAAATCAGCTTAAAGCTGTAGATAAATAATTTTATCTTCTGCTACGACTTGATGAAGAGCTACTACCTCCTCCACGACTTGAAGAGCCTCCTCCACCAACGCTACCGCTACTACGACTTGAAGAACTTCTTGTGCCAACTGATGAGCTACGCGAACTAGATGAAGAAGAACGAGAGCTTACAGAAGAAGAGCGAGAGCTTTGCTCGTTTCTAGTGCTTGTACGAGTGCTTGTACTCTTTGATGTAGGGTTTGTACGGGTGCTTGTACCCACCTCTCTACCTCTTGTAGACCCAGTACGAGAATTATTTACACCATAATTTCCGCGCGTATTGCCCATACGATCAACAGTACCAGATCGCTTACCCGAACGAGAGTCAGATCTTGAAGATGTAGTAGATGTAGTCCCTGAACTACGTCTATTCACGTCATAGTTTACACGACCAGCTATAAGACTACGGTTTGTAGAACGAGATACACCTGAGTAACGAGTGCCAGTCGCTCCTATAACGTTACGATGGTTATGATAACCTGCGTAAATATTTACGCAACCCCAATTGCTCCAATTGTAATAGTCAAAACGATAAGCCCAAGGAGAGTATCTGTAATGGAAGTAAGGATATCCCCAACCATAATAGTCATAATAACTATAAGGGTATCCCCAACCATAACCCCAGTCTCCATACAAATACGGTCCGTCATACCATCCCCAATTGCTCCATGAAGGTCTACTCCAACCATAGCTTAGCCTCCAAGCAGGATAAGGACGATCCCACGCATAACCGTAATAATAGGAAGAAACTGGAATCTCTTTGAACGTCAGCGTTCCATTATCTACATAAAGAGTATAACGTCCGCTCTTCAGATTATAGAGATTTGTAACCACATCGAAGTCGCCAT
>CAYFSY010000210.1:1251-2490 GCA_964345905.1 uncultured Paludibacteraceae bacterium
ATCGAGTATCTATCAACCTCTACATCATATATACCATCTGGTAGATTAGAGAGGTTAGGCTCATCTACCATCACCCCTATGGCCTGAGAACTAGACCCTTCACGGATTTTATTTTCGTAGAAACCCATGTAAGAACTATTATCCTCGGCTGAGGCAACTTGCTCTACTGCTTTTTTCTGTCTCTTTTCAGGTTTAAAATATACATCATCCCACTGTGCAAATGCAGGCGAGATAACGGAGACCAGCAATACCAAAACAAATACTTTTTTCATACCAAAACTCCTTTATTTTTAAGTGATTAGTTTAGTCTATATCTTTCTACTAATATAGACGACAAAGATACAAAAAGGTTTATAAAAAACAAACTTTTTTTTTAAAAAAAGTTTGTTTTCTGCTTTTTCACCTACAAATCATTGCTCTTCTCTATCACTACTTTTCATCAATCTTCCAAACGATATTCTTATTCGGCAAAGTGCTAATTTTCACACCTGTCTCGTTCCGAGATATTCTTGATAGTTCTATAAACGAGTAGTTATAACCTCGCTTCAGATGAACATCATAGACAGCTGTTTGCTTCATAGAACCCTCATAAACTGTTGACTCGCCTACAATATCGACAGGCTTGTTGACATATTGTATAGTAACGAATGTAACAAAGTCTTCGTTGATTTTATCCAAGTCATAATAACCTAAAATCTCGTAATTTACAGGCGCTCCATTCTTGTACAACACAAAACCCACAGCCTGAGCCTTCGCAGAGTAGTCGCTAATAGTAACACCAGAAGTAATATCCGCACCCATATGGTATAGATAGCTGCCATCTATATCCATTGGCAGGCGAAACTCCAAATTGCCGTTATTGAAAGCAGATGTTGATAGCTCCAAAGCTGGCTCAGAGAGCAAAAATGCTTTGACCTCATCAATCTCATCTGCCCACAAAGAACCGTTACTGATAGAGACATTTAGCGTTGTCCACTCAGCCTCTTTTTTGCAAGATACTAGTGCCAAAATAGCAATAGCAGTTAATAGTACTTTTTTCATTTCAAATGAACGTTTTATTGCTTACTATTGCCTTGAGTTTAAAATATTCCACTCTACTCCAGGATATGCAGTGGTTGTGAAGGTTAATGTAAAGTCAGCAGAATTCATCTTCTGATAGAAGAAGTTGTAACCCTTTTTTAGCTTAAGGTCAAAGTTGTAGGTGATTTCGTATCCACCTTCCATCTCTACAGATGTTCC
>CAYFSY010000211.1:0-2142 GCA_964345905.1 uncultured Paludibacteraceae bacterium
TAAACGTCTCTCACTTTGCCGTTATAGACGGCTGTTTGGTTCGGAAACCTATAAGGTGTTTTAGTTAGTGCGTTCATTTTTTTATTTTTTTTCTAAAATCTGACTTTTAAATTTTTATCAATAGCTTCTTGCGAAAAGCACTCTGCCTTGGCTTGGCTTACCTGTGAGGATACACTTACCCTGCTCCTCTTTTCTATCAAGCGGAATGCAGCGGATTGTAGCCTTTGTCTCAGCTTTGATGCGTTCCTCAGTCTCGGTGGTACCATCCCAGTGAGCCGAAAGGAATCCTCCCTTCTCTATCTCCTCCTTAAACTCCTCGTAGCTGTTTACCTCGCGGGTTACAGAGGTGTTGAAGTCGAGAGCCTTTTGGTAGATGTTTTGCTGAATGTCATCCAGAAGCTTCTCGATGTAAGCTTCATCTACGCTGTCGAAGCTAACGGTCTCTTTCTGTAACTTATCACGGCGGAAAATCTCTACAGTGCCTTGCTCCAAGTCGCGTCCACCCATAGCCAAGCGTACAGGCACGCCCTTCAGTTCATATTCGGCAAACTTCCAGCCCGGCTTCTTGTTGTCGGCGTCGTCGAACTTAACACTTACGCCAGCCTTGCGTAGCTTTTCTACCAATGGGTTTACCTTCTCAGAGATAGCTGCAAGCTGCTCCTCGCCTTTGTATATTGGCACTATTACCACCTGTATTGGAGCGAGCTTTGGTGGTAGCACCAGACCGTTGTTGTCTGAGTGCGACATTATCAGAGCACCCATAAGGCGAGTAGATACGCCCCAGCTTGTAGCCCAGACGTATTCGAGTTTATTCTCTTTATTCACAAACTGCACATCGAAAGCCTTAGCAAAGTTCTGTCCGAGGAAGTGCGAAGTTCCCGCTTGTAGAGCCTTGCCGTCTTGCATCATCGCCTCTATGCAGTAGATATCCAAAGCTCCAGCAAAGCGTTCGTTTGGAGTTTTAAGCCCCTTCACTACAGGCATAGCCATAAACTTCTCGGCAAACTCAGCATAGACGTTGAGCATCTTTTCTGCCTCCTCTACTGCCTCCTCTTTTGTGGCGTGAGCGGTGTGTCCCTCTTGCCATAGGAATTCGGCTGTGCGTAGGAAAAGTCGAGTACGCATCTCCCAACGCACCACGTTTGCCCACTGATTTACCAAAATAGGCAGGTCGCGATACGACTGTATCCAGTTTTTGTACGTGCTCCAGATGATTGTCTCCGAAGTAGGACGCACTATCAGCTCCTCTTCGAGCTTAGCCTCTGGGTCAACGATTACTCCTTTGCCGTCAGGCGAGTTTTTTAGGCGGTAGTGGGTTACCACAGCACACTCTTTGGCAAAACCCTCCACGTGGTCTGCCTCGCGACTAAGGTAAGACTTAGGGATAAACAGCGGGAAGTAGGCATTGACGTGTCCTGTCTCCTTGAACATTTTATCCAACTGACCCTGCATCTTTTCCCAAATAGCATAACCGTAAGGCTTTATAACCATACAGCCACGCACAGGAGAATTTTCAGCTAAATCTGCCTTTACTACCAATTCGTTGTACCACTGAGAGTAATTCTCCTCTGACGAAGTAAGTTCTTTTATCTCTATTGCTGCCATATTTTGATTTTTTTACAATGTTTTTATTTTCGAAAAATGGAGTGCAAAGTTACTAATTTTTTGGGAAATGCACTGATTTAATCCAAATATGAGATTGAAATGAAAATATTATTGAAAACTCATTTTTAGATTTGCGTAAAATTCATTAACTTTGCGGGTTGAAAATTTATTTATAAAAAATAGAAAAAAATGAGAGTTAGAAATAGTATTACACTCACGATTGCGCTTTTGGTCTCTGTAGCGATGTACGCCGCTGCGCCACCTGCGTATTACAACACCGCCAAAGGCAGCTCTGGCAACGCTTTGCGTACAGCACTGATGAATATCATCGACGACCATACGGATAATGGTTACAATGGTCTGTGGACAACGTACAGAACGTCTGATGTTACCTCTGCGGGTAAGATTTGGGATATCTACTCGACTTGTACTTTTACACTTGGGTCAGACCAATGCGGTAATTATACTAACATCTGCGACTGCTACAACCGCGAGCACACCGTTCCGCAGAGCTGGTTTGGAGAGGCTTCGCCAATG
>CAYFSY010000211.1:2152-2468 GCA_964345905.1 uncultured Paludibacteraceae bacterium
CAGGTAAAATTTGGGACATCTACTCGACTTGTACTTTTACTCCTGTTTCTAGCCAATGTGGTAGTAGCTACACCAATATCTGCGACTGTTACAACCGCGAGCACACCGTTCCGCAGAGCTGGTTTGGAGAGGCTTCGCCAATGAGGAATGATGCTTTTCATGTCTATCCTACAGACGGCAAGGTCAATAGCAATCGTGGCAACGACCCTTATGGAGAGTGTGCAAACGGCACTACGTGGACTAACGCTTTGGGCAAAAGTGGTACCTCTACTTTTCGCGGACCGGGTGGCGAGACCTACAGCGGAAGGGTTTTTGA
>CAYFSY010000212.1:0-836 GCA_964345905.1 uncultured Paludibacteraceae bacterium
ATTGGGGTTTTTCGGATTTTCGTCCGTTACAGCTCGATATCATTGAGTCTGTGGGGCGAGGCGAGTCCGCCTTGGCTCTGATGCCTACAGGCGGTGGCAAGTCTCTGACGTTTCAGGTGCCTACAATGGCGATGGAGGGTATCTGCCTTGTGGTTTCGCCTCTGATAGCGCTGATGAAAGACCAAGTAGAGAACCTAGCCAAGAGAGGTATCAAGGCGGCAGCAATACACTCAGGACTGAGCAATCAGCAAATCATTGACACTTTGGACAACTGCATCTACGGTGACTTCAAGTTTCTATACGTCTCGCCTGAACGCCTAAAGACAGAGATGTTCCAGAAAAAAATCCTTCAGATGAAAGTCTGCCTCTTGGCTGTAGATGAGGCTCACTGTATCTCACAATGGGGTTATGACTTTCGTCCCTCTTACTTGCAAATTGCCGAAGTAATCAAGATTTTACCAAAACACACACCCGTCTTAGCACTAACAGCAACAGCAACGCCATTAGTAGTAGATGATATTCAAGAGAGATTACTTTTCAGCGAAAAACGTGTTTTTCAGAAAAGTTTTGAGCGGAAAAACCTCACATACGTGGTTCGTCATACAGAAAACAAGCTTGAGGAGATACTAAAAATACTTGCGGGGGTAAGAGGCACATCGATAGTCTATACCCGCTCTCGCCGTCAGACAGCTGAACTTGCAAGTTTTCTAAATAAACAAGGAATCTCGGCTGAGTTTTTTCACGCAGGACTGCCAGATAGCGAAAAAGACCATCGCCAAGAGCTATGGACAAGCGGCAAAGTACGCGTAAGGGTGGCTACCACCGCCGTCGCAACG
>CAYFSY010000212.1:846-2368 GCA_964345905.1 uncultured Paludibacteraceae bacterium
GTGCGGAGTGTTATCCACTACGAACTGCCAGACTCGCTCGAGGAGTACTTCCAAGAGGCGGGCAGAGCAGGCAGAGACGAGCAGAGAGCCTACGCTGTGCTTCTCTATCAAAAGACTGATGGAGCCAAGATTAAGAGGCGACTCACGGAAAGCTTTCCCGAACATGAGTTTATCGAGAGGGTCTATCAGAGCTTGGCAAACTACTTCTCTTTGGCTGTAGGAACGGGATTTGAGGCGACATACGCATTCTCGATTACGGACTTTTGCAAAGCATTCTCTCTATCGCATAGGCAAACCTACTCAGCGCTAAAAATTCTTGAACTATCAGGATATATAGAGCTGTCAGACGAACTTGACAATCCATCTGTATTGCAATTTACCGTGACCCGCGAGGAACTGTATAGCTTCCGCTCTGCAAACCAAAAACTTTACCGTATAATAGAGGTGCTGTTGCGTTCATATACTGGTATATTTACCGAAGCAGCACATATAGATGAATCGCTTATTGCTGAGCGTATTGCAGAGAGTAGAGATTATGTCTACGAGTCGCTGATAAAGCTCGACAAGCTTGGAATTGTCCACTATATTCCGTTCAAAAAGACCCCATTTCTGACCTATTCGCAACGCCGTGTGGACAACAAGGATTTGGTAATTCCTCGCTATGCCTATGACGACCGCCGAGAGCGTTACGAGGAGCGTGTCAAAGCGGTGCTTGAGTATGCTGAGGATACAGATATTTGCCTTAACCTAAAACTGCTAAGCTATTTTGGACAAAAGACAGATAAGCCTTGCCAGATATGCTCTGTCTGCCTCGATAATCGTCCCAAAAACTTGTCTGTATCTGAAGAGGTTAGGGTAGAGTCTGCAATCTTAAAAGCACTCAAAGCCAAACCTAGCACCACCGAAGAGTTGCTAAAAAGGCTTAGTATAAAAGAGTCGCTTCTAATTCCAGCCATTCGCCACCTGCTCGACCAATCAAAAATCCACCGCAGAGAGACAGATTTTAGGTTTGAGGTCAAGATGTAAAATAGCAACGTCTTGCTAAACCTAGCAAGACGTTATTATTATCATTATGTGATTTTATAAGATAAAATTACAATAAATCTACTCTTCCTTTCTGCTCCTCTACTATAACTTTAGCCAAAGAGTTAGAAACCTCTGTGTAGTGAGAGAACTCCATTGAGCTGGTAGCGCGACCAGATGTGATAGTACGTAGAGCTGTAACGTAACCGAAAAGCTCTGCCAAAGGAACCTTTGCTTTAACTATTCTAGCACCTGTGCGTGAAGAGTCCATTCCCTCTACGTTACCACGGCGTTTGTTTAGGTCACCTATAACGTCACCCATGCTCTCCTCTGGGGTTACAACCTCGAGTTTCATAATAGGCTCCATAAGTATAGGTTTTGCTTTAGCACAAGCATTTTTGAAAGCAATCTGAGCACAGATTTCAAATGACAGTTGGTCTGAGTCTACAGGGTGGTAGCTACCGTCGATAAGTGTACTTTCAGAGAGTCAACAGGGTAG
>CAYFSY010000213.1:0-2365 GCA_964345905.1 uncultured Paludibacteraceae bacterium
TGGTCCTACGGGTGCCTTTATCGTCATCATCTACGGTATTATCCAGACTCACGGTTTGGGCGGACTGCTCATCGCTACCATTATGGCGGGTATAATGCTGATACTGATGGGTGTCTTCAGGCTTGGTAGCATCATCAAGTTTGTGCCTTACCCTGTGATAATCGGCTTTACGGCAGGTATCGCCATAACGATTTTCTCAACTCAGATGAACGACCTTTTCGGGCTGGGTATAGAGAAGGTGCCTGCAGGATTTGTAGATAAGTGGGTGATGTACTTCCAAAACTTCTCCAGCACAAACCTCGTAGTTCTTGCTATCGGCATACTAAGCATTGTGATTATTGCCATTACTCCAAAGTTTTCTAAAAAGATTCCGGGCAGCCTGCTTGCAATCGTTATCATAACGTTTGTGGTTTGGATTCTGAGCAAATACTCTATTATCCCAAACGTGCAGACTATCGGTGATAGATACGACCTCCCGACTGGTCTTCCTGTACCTAAGATGCCAGACTTTAATTTTGGTGGCGATAGCCTTGCTACTACCATTACCAAGCTTTTCCCCGCGGCGTTTACTATCGCTATGCTCGGAGCAATCGAGAGCCTGCTCTCGGCAATGGTGGCAGACGGTGTCATTGGCGACAAGCACGACTCAAATACAGAGCTTATAGGACAAGGCATAGCCAACGTAGTTACTCCGTTTTTTGGCGGAATCCCAGCTACTGGCGCCATCGCTCGTACCATGACAAACATCAACAACGGCGGTCGTAGTCCTGTGGCTGGTATAGTCCATGCCATAACTCTATTGCTGGTGCTCCTCTTTTTGGGTAAGCTCGTGGGCTACATTCCTATGGCTTGCCTTGCGGGAGTATTGGTGGTGGTATCGTACAACATGAGCGGTTGGCGCAGTATCCTCGCTATGCGTGGAATGCATCGTAGCGACAACGTTGTGATGTGGACTACACTGATTCTGACCGTACTTTTCGACCTTACGGTGGCAATAGAGGTGGGCTTGCTGCTTGCTGTAGTGCTCTTTATCAAGAGAACATCGGAATCTACCTCTATCAAAATTTTTGGCTCGGTGATCGATCCTAACGTAGAGACAGACCATATGCTCAACGAGGAGAAGCTCGAAATCCCCGACGGAGTCAACGTCTATGAGATTGAGGGACCATACTTCTTTGGAGTAGCTACTAAGTTCGACGAGGTGATGACCTCGACTCCGACCTCCTCGAAACCGCCTAAAGTTCGTATAATCCGTATGCGTCGTGTACCGTTTATGGACTCTACCGGACTGCACAACCTGAAGACACTTTGCAAGGATTCGAAAAAACGCGGTGCAGTAGTGATACTCTCTGGAGTCCGCGACCAAGTGCGCCACGACCTGCTCAAAGCACACTTCGACGAAATTATTCCAAAAGAGAATATCTGTTCGCACATCAATATAGCTCTTGATAGAGCTAAGGAGGTGCTCGCCGAGATGGAGGAAGCCAAGTCTAAAAAAGGAAAAGATAAATAATTTGTTTGCATAGTGTTTATATGATTTACTGGCAACTATTTTATACATACTTCAAAATCGGACTACTCGGCTTTGGCGGGGGCTATGCTATGATTTCGCTCATACAGTTCGAGATTGTGGAGAAACACGGTTGGCTTACAATGACAGAACTGATGGATATAATAGCCATTTCACAGGCTACTCCTGGTCCTATCGGCATCAACTCCGCCACATTTGTAGGCTACTCTGTAGCAGGAATAGCAGGCTCTATTTTAGCCACATTTGCAGTAGTTTTACCCTCGTTTATACTACTCTTTCTACTACTTAAAATCATCAACAAGTTTGCCGACTCTATCTATACAAAAACCGTAATGAATGTAATGCAGTATATTGTAATAGGCATGATGGCAGCTTCTGTAGTACTACTAATCAACGAAGAGACCTTTGGCAAAGGCTACTCCGACTACATAGCGTGGATAATGCTTGGAGTCTCATTCCTTGCTATTAAATATCTGAAAGTCAGCCCAATACTCATGATTACTATAGGAGGTGTTTTTGGATTGATTTTTTTATAACTATTCTAACTTAAGTAATAATATATATGTTTGGGAAAGGGTTTATTACAATTTTACTACTCTTCTGAAACTTCTTCCTTATCCTCTTCAAAGGTGCGAGAGTGAGAGAGGATGATACGACGTGAATCCTTGTTAAACTCGATAATCTTGAATGGAAGTTCCTCCCCAAGCTTAGCCTGAGATTTGTCTTCCTTTGTAAGATGTTTAGGAGTAGCAAAGCCTTCACCACCTTCGTTCAAGGTAATTACGGCACCCTTGTCCATCATCTCGGTAATCTTACCCTCGTGTACAGATCCCG
>CAYFSY010000214.1:0-2312 GCA_964345905.1 uncultured Paludibacteraceae bacterium
GTAACTTTGCTGAAAATTTTGAGGAAAAATCCTCTAAAGTTATCTTGAACCATTTGTTTTAAGTATTATTCAATAGTCGAAATACCTTAGGTAGATAAACAGTGCTATGGCAGCTAAGCTTCCCAAGACTGCTGCTATAATGATAGGTGTAGATACTTGTAGCTTTGCCTGCTTTTTTGTGGTGTTTCGCCTTGCGGGTTTCTTCTTGGCAGGGGTTGTCTTTTTTCTTGGTCTGGGAGTCGATTTTTTAGCCATTTTTTACTAAACGAATTTGCATAAAACCTTTTTTTATCCACACTACTGTCATGGCGAATATAAGCCTTGTTGCCAGTATCCATAGTAGAGGCACTCCTATTGCTACAAATATCAGGTTGTCTTCAAGTATAGAGTGCGATATGGCTAAGTGATGGTTGAGTAGGTCGCCTTCCTCTTGCGAGAGTTTTCCCTCGTCCATCTGTTCAAGCATTATAGCTCCACCGTATGCCAGTCCTACAAGGTTGCCTACAAGCCATAGCAGCGAGCAGTTGTCAGATAAGCCAAACACTCGCATTAGTGGAGATAGTGCTTTGGCTATTTTACCAGTAAGCTTGAATTCATCGAGCAGGTAGTGTAGTATCATCAGCAAGGTAACTATCACTATTATCATACCTGTTACAGATAGCGAACTCAGGAGCCATAGCTTTAGCACTTCGGCTATTGAGTTACAACTCTCTACTGTAGCGGCTGAGCCAATGATTTGGCTCATAGAATCGCTGTGTGGCAATACGAGGTTTAGTACAAATGCTACTATAATAGACATTGAAATTCTAAGCACCACCATCTTCCACCAGCTTGAGCCCGTGTGTGCTTGAATCGAGGTTTCAACGACTATATTGTGTGAAATTAAGCACATCAGGGCAAGTATAGTTACTTCTCTTACAGTTAGCGCCATAGAGGTTATAATTGCTATGGCTGTATAGAGCGGGGTAAATATGCTTGTAAAAAATACAATGGCTGTCTCTGCTGGCAGGCCAATGTACGAAAACATCGGTTGTAGCACAACAGAGGCTTCGCCAAGCCATCCCGAATACTGCAGAAGCCTTACAGCCAAAGATATTGGCAGTATTATCTTCATTAGCCATAGGCAAGTCTTTAGTGCCTTTGGCATAGCACGCTTTACACACCCAAGTATGCGAGTAGATACCTCAGACATAGGCTACTTTTGTTCTTTTATGATGAGAAGATTTTTTTGCTTAATCGAGCTTAAGCACAGCTAAGAATGCCTTTTGTGGCACCTCTACCGAGCCGATTTGCTTCATACGCTTTTTACCCTTTTTCTGCTTTTCAAGCAGTTTGCGTTTACGTGTTATGTCTCCGCCGTAACACTTAGCAGTAACGTCTTTACGCACGGCTTTGATAGTTTCACGGGCAATAATCTTAGCACCAATAGCGGCTTGTACTGCCACATCGAATTGTTGACGAGGAATCAGCTCTTTTAGCTTTTCGCACATCTTGCGTCCTATGCTTTGAGCGTTGTCGAAGTGGGTTAGCGAAGATAGAGCGTCAACAGGCTCACCGTTTAAGAGTATATCTAGCTTTACTAGTTTGCTTTCGCGGTAGCCGTTAGGGTAGTAATCAAACGAGGCATATCCTTTTGATATAGATTTGAGCTTGTCGTAGAAGTCAAACACTATTTCACCAAGTGGCAGGTCGAATATAAGCTCCAGCCTATCTGCCGATATATAGTTTTGCTTTACAAGTTCGCCTCGCTTGCCCAAGCATAGCGTCATTATTCCACCAATATATTCTGCTTTTGTGATTATTGAGGCTCTGATAAAAGGTTCTTCTATCTTTTCAATCGCCAATATGTCTGGCATTTCAGAGGGGTTGTGCATCTCGAAGCAGGCTCCTTTTTTTGTGTAAACCTTATACGATACGTTTGGTACAGTAGTGATAACACTCATGTCGTATTCGCGGTCGAGCCTCTCTTGGACTATCTCCATGTGTAGCAACCCCAAAAAACCACACCTGAAGCCAAATCCCAATGCTACAGAGCTCTCTGGCTCGAATGTCAGCGAAGCGTCGTTGAGTTGAAGCTTCTCCATCGATGCTCTTAGGTCTTCGAAGTCCTCTGTATCAATCGGATATACTCCTGCATATAGCATTGGTTTTACATCTTCGAAACCAGCTATTGCCTCTTTGCAAGGATTTTTTAGGTGTGTAATGGTGTCGCCCACCTTAACCTCTTTTGAAGTTTTTATTCCAGATATAATATAGCCTACATTGCCAGCAGAAAGCGTTTGACGCGACTCCATGTTGAGCTTTAGTATGCC
>CAYFSY010000215.1:0-2308 GCA_964345905.1 uncultured Paludibacteraceae bacterium
TGCTACCAGACTTATTGATAAACACCAGATGGAGTATGGTAGAATCTTATGCAACAGCAAGGCTCCTATACCTAACCCCCAGGCTATCAGTAAAGTATATCTCGGATATTTTGTAATGTATAGCAAAAAAACTTTAGACCAAAATAGAGCCAACAAAAACCACATAGGTCCTATATGGAGTCCTCCAAAAGGAGTTTTCACATTTATAACATCTGCATAAATTGTAGATAATATACTCCTGATGGCTATATTCCAGTCGTTTTTAGCAATAGATAATAAAACAAAAAATAGGACAAAGAAAATAGATGTGAAAAAGAAAGGAACTACCAAACGCCGAAAGTATTTCTTTATAGTGTTTAACTTATCGTTTACCTGATGGTACGATTTTGAGAAATAACCTGCCACAATAAAAAACATCGGCATATGAAATGAAAAAATTGCTTGGTGTAAATGTTCCGGTATACCCCACGTGTGTCCTAAAAGCACAAGTAGTATTCCTATGCCTTTCATTATGTCAAAAGTTAAATCTCTCTGTGGTTGCATATTTTTTATAAAAGTGTCATATCAATTATTTTTCCGTTATATAAACTCGTTTTAATAAGAATTTATCATCTCTGTAACGTATCTTGCCTCCGTAGCCCAATGTGGCTGTCTTGTAAAACGACTCTTTGACCAACGCTGTAACCTCATCGTTGCAGAAACTGTGCGGATATGAGAAGTGTTGAACGAGTCTGCCTGTACGCTCTTCGATTATTTTTTTTGAATTGCATAGTTCAAATTTTATCTCTTCTCGGCTCAATCTATCAAGAGCATTATGCGATACGGTGTGTGAGCCAAGTGTACATAGCCCACTATCTAACATCTCGTTTAACTCTGTCCATGTTAACGCCAAATGTTCGCTATAATCGGAAAAGCTATCGAGGTAATTGGCGAAAATCTGTCTGAAATAGGTAGGCATATTTATGCCCGACGAATATATCGACGACAATATAGTCTCAAATGTAGCCTGCTTCTGCTCATCTGTTGTACAGTGATACGTAGTGCCGTCAGATAGGGTTAATCTGTCGTTTTGCAATACGATTTGCTCAAGTATCATCCACCATAAGAATATCCTTTTATCGGGAAAGTCGGTAGTAAGATATATGGTAAATGGTACATTGTGTTTTTTAAAAATCGGATAAGCATACTGATAAATGTCTTTAAAACCATCATCAAAGCTGATATTGACCATTTTGTCGGCTCCGAAACAATTAATTCCTTTTTCAATAGTGTCAATATCCACAAATTGAAATTGATTTGCTTTATACTCTAATATCAATTGTTCCAAATATTCCGGTGTAATTTCCAACTCTTTATTGCTCTTGAAAACACTACGAGAAGGAACCACTCGATGTAAGCACCAAATTTCGCCTACAACAGGATGTAGCCGATTAAAAATTTTTCTTTTTATCTTGCTCAAATAATTAAACATCATCTGTTAGGCAAAACTATTTTTTTTACCATTTTCTTAAATGCCTTATATTTTTTATATACAGGCAATAACCCAAATTTGTCAAAGAAAAAGCTCATTCGTTGAGTTCGAGTCCATTTTTCACTCTCCCATGTGGCAGCATTGTGATGATAGGAAACGGAAAACTCAGGGTTTGGCGAAAATGCGTAACCAAAAATACCAGTACCATAAATGGTCATATTTTTATCCAAATATTGGGTCTTGTCTATGTATCTAAAACCATACCTTGTGGCATATCGAGCTACCAATCGGTCGTTATTGACATACTGGCGATAATTTAGAGCGTATTCATCCGATGCTTCAATAGAGTCGTAGTAGTCGCGAAGCGCTACTATCATCTCCTGGTTTGGCACACAACCCATAGTCGAGGTAAGCATCTCCAAACGTGGTACATCTTGCGTTGGGTCTTTGGCTGTAAAGTCTGGATTAAGATACTTTTCTGCAATCCCTTCTGTTTCAAACTCATTATAGAGTTCAATAGCAGAGAAAAAGTCAGAGTGCAAAAACTCATCGAACTTACGAAAAACCTCCACGTCGGTATCAAGATAAATCCCCCCATACTCTGCCAATACGTGGTATCGGCAAACATCTGAGGCGAGAGCATACTTTTTTACCTTACAGGCACATTTTGCCAAAGGGTGCTTATCTAAGTCAAATGTCTCTTCGTCCCAACGCATAATTTTATAGTCGGGCATAAGCTTCTCCCAGCCCTTTATACAATCTCTTTGCGACTTAGGCATTAAGCCCTTACCAAACCAACAGTAATGAATAATTTTTGGTATCATAACTATCTTATAT
>CAYFSY010000216.1:0-2291 GCA_964345905.1 uncultured Paludibacteraceae bacterium
GCGAGAGCGAGCAGGCCGAAAGCTCATTGTTGAGGATACCTTCCGGAAGAAGAGTTGGGCAAATTCTCCGCATCTGCCGATATATTTGTGTTTCCTTCTATCTCGGAGTCGTATGGAAATGTAGTGGTAGAGGCTACAGCCTGTGGGTGTACTCCTGTTATAGCACGTGGAGGCGGGTCGCAAGCTTTGGTAAAAGACGGGCTAACGGGTTTCTTGTGCGAGCCAAACAACGCAAAGGATTATGTGAGTAAAATCAAGTTGTTGCTGGAGAATCCCGATTTAAAGCAGAAAATGCAAGACGAAGCGAGAAATTATACAGAGCTGTTCAATTGGGAAAGTTTAGCAAATGAGTACTTTGGCGATATAACAAAGCTTGCCCAATTGCGCAATCAAGCCTCAGGACGAAAGTAGGCTTATTGTTTAAAAAGTTCAGTAAAACTTATTTATATGTTTTTTTGCTTTTGTAACACTATTTTTTGTAAATTTGCATACGAAATAGTATCAATCGTCAATTATGGATCTGCGAGGTCTAATTGATTGGTTGATACATCATAAAAAAGATAGATTATGGTAGAGGAATCATATCAATATCAGTATAATTTGGGCTGTGCACTTAGTGGCGGAGGCACACGCGGATACGCTCACTTGGGTGTGCTAAGCGAGCTGGAGGCACGTGGGGTGAAGCCCCAGATTATAGCAGGAACGAGTGCTGGCTCGCTTGCGGGAGTGCTCTATGCAGATGGCTACTCGCCTGAACAGATTTTTGAAATCTCGGAGAATATAAAATTCAAGAAATTGATAGAGTTTACTAAGCCAAAGTCTGGACTTTTCAAAACCACAGGTATTGCTAAGTTTTTGCGTAAATACCTTCGAGCAAAATCGTTCGAGGAGCTACAAATCCCATTTGTAGTGGTTGCAACAGATATGAGGCACTTCACCATACGTACGTTCTCGGAGGGGAAAAACCTCATAGAGGCTGTGGTGGCATCGTGTAGCATACCAGTCTTGTTTGAGCCGCAAAAAATAGATGGCGAATACTACTCCGACGGTGGGCTTTTCAAAAACCTGCCGGCGTCTGTCATTCGCGACAAGTGCCAATACGTCATCGGTAGCAATGTGATGCTGATGCAGGAGCTAGAGGTGCCTATGTCGCTTAGGTCTGTAGCCGAACACACTTTCAAGATGATGTCGAACGCCAATGTATTGGAGGATAGCAAGCTATGCGATATCCTTGTGGAGGTTCACGGGCTGGAGAAGATACAGATGATGTTTGACTTCAGCAACAAGCATGGTTTAGTAGATATGGGAAAGTCCGCTGCCACACTAAAGTTTGACGAGCCCGCAGCTGAAAAAATTTTGGCAGAGTGTACAGTTAATTGATTTGAAAAATAGAAAATAATTATAAAACTTTTATAGAGATGGATAAAAAGGATATTAAAAACAACTTGTCGAACACTCCACGCAGTAATTGGAGTAGTTTCTTATGGACACTTGCACTGCTGTTGATACTCAACTCATTGGTGTTTCCTTATCTGTTCAAACCCCAAATTATTCCGACCAGCTACAGCACTTTTCTAAACAAGGTCGATTCGGGGCTGATAAAGCAGGTGAATATCGAAGGAAACAAGATTCACTTTACCACCTCCGATGGTGTCGCAGACCGAAAGGGTAAGCAGGAAGAGGTTATCTACCAGACAGGTAGGATGAACGATGCCAATTTGGTCGACCGACTGCTCGAGGCAGATAGCCCCAACAAGAATGGGAAGATTGAATTCAGCGAAACTATTCCTCGCGAGAACTCGCCTTTTTTGAACTTTTTGCTCTTCTGGGTATTGCCGGGTGTGATATTCTTCTTCATCTGGCGTAATGCTATGAAGTCGATGGGCGGAAAGCTCGGCGGAGGAAACTTCATGAGTTTCGGGCAGAACAAAGAGAAAATTTATGCCGAAGATGAGGTAAAAACCACCTTTGCCGATGTGGCAGGACAGGAGGAAGCCAAAGAGTCGCTTGCCGAGATAATCGACTTTTTGCATAATCCTAAGAAATACAGCGGTATAGGTGCAGCTTTACCTAAAGGAGTTCTGCTCGTAGGTCCTCCGGGAACGGGTAAGACTCTGATAGCAAGAGCTGTGGCAGGCGAGGCAAAAGTGCCTTTCTTTGCGCTTTCGGGTTCTGAATTTGTTCAGATGTTTGTGGGAATGGGTGCTGCCAAGGTTCGCGACCTATTTAGCCAAGCAAACAAAAAAGCACCTTGCATCATCTTTATCGACGAGATTGACACCATAGGCAAG
>CAYFSY010000217.1:0-2271 GCA_964345905.1 uncultured Paludibacteraceae bacterium
CTCCTCGTCCACAACGGGTAGGTTCCAGGCGCCGGTCTCCTCAAACACATCCATCACATGCTCCATCTTGCTGGAATAGAGAATTTTAGCTTGTGGCGACACCATCAGCTTGCCTACGGTAAACTTATCGTAGAGGTCTTGGCGGAACATGATATTTCGCACCTCGTCGAGCGTGAGTATGCCTAAGAGTTTGCCTGATTCTATGTCTGTTACTGGGAATATGTTGCGGTTGGATTGCGAGATGACCTTGACCAGGTCGCCCAGCGTCATGTCGGGGTGCACCACCTCAAATTCGGTCTCTATAACGTTTTCCATCTTGAGTATCACAAGGATACCGCGGTCTTTGTTGTGCGTGAGCAGGTTGCCCGTTTTTGCCAAGCGTTTGGCGTAGATTGAGTGCGACTCGAAAATCAGAATCGTAAGGTACGAGATGACAGAAACTATCATCAGGGTCATAAAGAGCGAGTAGCCGCCTGTTAGCTCGGCGATGAGGAAAATCGCTGTGAGCGGTGCGTGCATCACGCCACTCATCAAGCCCGCCATTCCTGCAAAGGCGAAGTTATTCAGCGGCATCTGGAAGCCAAGCTGTTCGAATATAAACGCTACGAGAAAGCCCACCAAGCAGCCTACAAAGAGCGATGGTGCAAAGAGTCCGCCCGAACCGCCACCGCCGTTTGTCAGCACCGAGGCAAAGATTTTCATAAAGGCTATTGCACCGATAAATAGCAGGATTGCCCATACCTCGCCGCGATACTCAAAGAATAGCGATTGCGAAAAGAGCTGCTCAAAGTTGCCGTTTAGAAGTGCGTTGATGCTGTCGTAGCCCTCACCATAGAGCGGCGGGAAAAAGAATATCATCACTCCGAGCGACACACCACCGACGAAAATTTTAACCCAAAAGTTGTTGATTTTCTCTTTGAAAAGTGTCTCGAACCAGCTCGTTCCTCGCACGAAGTAGAGCGACATCAAGCCACAGACCACACCCAAAATTATTATAAAAGGAATCCTATCCAGAGAGAATGGCTCGAAGTTTTGGAAGTAGAACATCGCTTGGTCGCCTGTGAGGAAGTAGGCGACAGCAGCCGAGGCTACGGAAGCGATAATCAGCGGCGAAATGGTGGACATGGTAAGGTCGAGCATCAGCACCTCGAGCGTGAATGCCACGCCTGCGATTGGTGCCTTGAACGCACCTGCTATTGCCCCCGACGCACCGCAACCGACGAGGAACATCAGATTCTTTTGGTTGAGCCTAAAGAATTGCCCAAGATTCGACCCGATGGCTGACCCAGTGAGCACTATCGGCGCCTCTGGTCCGACAGAGCCACCAAAACCGATGGTAAGCGAACTGGCTACAACGGATGTCCAAGTGTTGTGCCGCTTGATGCGGGATTTGTTTTGAGCCATAGCAGCGAGGATTTTGGTTACCCCGTGCGAGATGTCGTCTTTTACGATGTAGCGAACAAAGAGAGCCGTCAGCATTATACCAAAGAGTGGCGTTATCAGGTACCAGAAGTTTAGCGTATTGTCCGTAAGTCCCACCACAATATCTTGGATAAAGTGTATCAGAGACTTCATCACATAAGCTGCAAAGCCACATAAGACACCGATTACAAGGCTTAGGATTACCATAAAGTGGTTCTCCTTGATTTTATCTTCTCGCCAAGCAACCAACCTTTCGTGGAAGTCGCCAAACCGCTCAGAAAGACGTTCTTTTACACTCATAAGCTCCTTTTTTCGCATAAGAAAAAGGCAAGTTAGCAAATTTTCCTATAAAAATTAACCCTTATACTTTATGTTGTCGATAAGGCGAACCTTACCACAATAGACTGTAATACAGCCAACTATATAGTCTGAATCTCTCCAATCCTCAATCTCTTGTAGCGTTTTGCCATCGACAATTTCGAAGTACTCCACGCGTAGCTCTGGCTTCTGCTCGATAGCTCTTATGGCACACTCCTTGAGCTCTGCCACAGGGGTATCTGGCATAAATGTACGACTCTCGGCAAGCACAGCGTAGATGTGTGCAGCCACGGCTCTTTCGGCATCGCTGAGTAGCGCGTTGCGGCTGCTCATCGCCAAGCCAGACTCCTCGCGCACGATAGGACAAGCCACAATATCGATCCCGAAACCGTATGTTTCGTTCATCAGGCGAATGATGGATAGCTGCTGGAAATCTTTTTCGCCGAAATAGGCTCTATCTGGCTTCGTGAGCGAGAATAGCTTGCTTACTATCTGCACCACACCGTTGAAGTGTCCTGGACGGAATTTTCC
>CAYFSY010000218.1:0-2258 GCA_964345905.1 uncultured Paludibacteraceae bacterium
TCATACTTATAATTTGGCAGTGGTTGCCTCTCTACTTTCAAATATGGTTTCATAAAAATACATTTTTTATTTAACTCCCCAATACTTCTTGACTGCAAAGTTATACAATTTGCTAATCAATTTGTTGTTACGGGATAGATATTTTATATTGTTTCTAAAAAATTCACGTAAGTGTAAAAATGTCCATTGCCATAGGCTATCACTCCAAAGTGTATGAGCAAGGATAAGGCTCTTATCTGGAAAATTACCTTCTTCTATGCAAGCAACTATTTCTGAGGTTTTATGGAACGAAAGTCCGTGATTGTTTACCACAATGTCGCGAGTAGCAAACTTGCCTCCGTCCCAAGCGTAGCCTGTATCTGTAAGGTAAAAAAACTCATCGAAGTCTATTGACAGATATGGTTCGCCAATAACGCCAAAGTCAGCCAAATTGTACCTCTGCCAAAGCATGCGGTTGTCATATTTAGAGAACGAACTGCCATGCATGCAGATAGTTTTTACAGGATAAAATTGACGAAAATATTCCAAGTTTTTTTTAAATGAACTTATCGCCACCTCAAAATCGCCTTGAGCAGTAGATAAATCCTCGTAATGATAGCCAATTTCGTGTCCAAAACTTGCAATTTTTCTGATAATCTCTGGAACATTACTCTGTCTTACGATGCGGAAAAAGAATGTAGATTTTACACCAAGCGAATGCTCTAACTCTGCTATTTTCAATGCATTACCGGCGAGCTCATCTACATCGTGTCGCATTATTACCAAGCGACCCTCCGCAGGCGTTTGCAGAAAATCCTCAAACCTTTGGAACGTGTAGCCAGCCTTTTGAAAAGCGAGCAGAAGCGACTTGTATGATTTCAGAGTAAAATCCATAGTCTATTATTTTGCTTTGAATCCGACAGGTATGCCGTCTTTCATTTCAAACTCTCTGATAACCTTAGCAGGCGAACCTCCAACCATACAGAATGGCGGAACATCTTTTGTTACTACCGACCCAGCGGCAACAATAGAGCCTTCGCCGATTTCAACTCCGGGTAAAACCACCACGTTTATTGCCAGCCACGCATTTTTGCGGATAATTACCGGCGCCACATAAGACTCTGTGAGGTTTCTGTGGTACTCAAGCGGCTTGCTGTGGGTCAGTATATAATTATTAGCTGCAAGCGATACGCCATCTTCTATAACTACAAAGTTTGGATATACGTCATCTATTACCACTTGCGGTCCAATCATTACGTTTTTGCCAATTTTCACACCACGCCAGCGATGCACCTTTACACGCAATTTGCTGTAAGGGATAGCTCTAAAAGCCAGCATTTGCCAAAAATAGTCCATGTATCTACGATATAAAAATCTCAGGCTTGCGAGAAATCCAGTATAGCCGTGCTCGGCAGCGGATAGACGACATGCCTTAAAGAAATTTCTCTCAACATGGTTAGGAAGAGGTTGCTTTTTGAGTGGCAAATAATCTTTCATGTTTATATCTCCTCTGATTTGTGCTAATTCTATTGCAAAGTTACTATTTATTTTTGGCTCCTCTCTAACAATTCTCTACAAGTGATAAATTCAAATCCTTTCTTTTGGAAAAATTTTAGCTCTTGCTCGAAGATAGGCAAAGCCTTTTCGCCAAGATTTTTTACCTTAAGCTTGTGTCTTAGTACGTCACCCAAGAGGTATGAAATATAATTGCCTCCACGTCTCTGAATTTCAGACTCTTCTCTCTCTTCATCCATGAACTCATTGGGGTGAGTGAGAAAGTTAAACTGCCTTCCGTTCATCATGGTCTCTAAGTAAAGCGCTCTGCGAGTCATTCGGTTTAGCCTTGGTGCAATGCGCATAAATGTGCCTATGTATGGGAATCCAAGTGCAGAGATAGGTATTTCAAAAACATCAGACGACCCTCTTTTAAATATATTATCAGCTTGAGTAAAATACGCCTTTCGGGGTGCGGTAATCCAATGTAGTTTATTGAGAGAACCGAAAGATAGAAACATATCTAAACGCTGTGACGAGACAGAGCTATCTGTCTTATATCCAGCCTCTTGTAGCACCGAAGCAAAGCCTTTATCTACTCTGGCGGCTGGAGCACGGAACGAGACGATCTCTTCGCCTATAATGTTCTCTAAAATTTCTTTGGATTTTCGCAGATGCTCCAATTGCTCGTGGCGTGGTAACACGTCAATTGCTTGGCTAACCTCGTGAGTCAAGCCATGGGAGCCAACTTCATGTCCCTTTTCGTGAGCCATCTTGACTACATC
>CAYFSY010000219.1:0-2244 GCA_964345905.1 uncultured Paludibacteraceae bacterium
ACCTGGAAACGCCACAGGGATTGAGCCAAAAAGGATACCAAAGACAATTCCTATGAAAATTGTCGATATTGGCGGTTCGTTCAGTTTCTTTAGAGTGTTACCCAAGAGTTTTTCAACGCGGTTGATGTCTGAAAGTTCGCCTACGACAAGCACCCTATCTCCCACTTGTAGAGCCAAGTTTGGCGTTGCCATAAGGTCTATACCTGAACGACTTATGCGAGTAACATTCACATTATAGATAGTCTGCAAGCGAAGTTTTGCTAAGGTTTTACCATTGATATTCGCTTTGGTAACAGCAATACGGCGAGGTACTATCAGTCGCTCAGACTCTTTCCAGTCTATGTCCGTCGATTCGCCCATAAAAGAGACAATCGCATCTTTTTCCACCGCAAGAGCTACAATTTTCATTATATCTCCTATCTGCAATTCAGTATATGAGTGCGGTGTAATATACTCGTTGCCACGCTTTATGCGAGAGATGATAAACTGCCTGCCAATCAGTTCGCGAACAACCTCGATGCTCTTCCCATCTGCAGCAGGATTTTTTAGCAAAACAGTAAAAGGCGTAGGTTTCTCAGCTTCGTCTGTCTGTTGAGATAAGAGTTTATCCTCTTTATCTATATTTATCTTAAAAATTTTGCGAATAAGCACCATTGCTATAATCACACCCACTACACCGAATGGATAAGCCACTGCGTAGCCGAGTGCTATCTGCGGCACCTCGTCGATTCTAACTCCCATAAATAGTTGCTTTAGAGCCTCTTGTGCTGCTCCAAGTCCGGGAGTATTGGTTACTGCACCAGACATTATTCCAACCAAATCGCTCATCGAAACTTTGCTGACAAGTAGAAACGAGAGAGCTATGACGATAATTGCATTGAGCGAAACAAGACCTACTGCCAACAGGTTTAGTCGCATTCCACCCTTTTTGAACGACGAGAAAAACGACGGACCAACCTGCAATCCAATGGCAAACACAAAGAGAATCAGACCGAAATCTTTGATAAAATGTGCCAAAGCAGGCGTTAGTACAAAGCCGAGATGACCCGCTAAAATTCCCGTAAAGAGCACAAATGTAACACCAATAGAGACTCCAAAAACTTTGATTTTGCCGAGCATGATACCCACCGCTATAACAGCCGCATAGAGCAACACCGAATAAGCAACGCTTTCAGGCGGAAATTGAGCAAGATATTGTTCCACAATAGATTAAATTAATATGTTTTTTTCAATAATGATTTTAATTACAATTTACTGTTTATGTGTCAATTGATAGCCAAAACTACGAAGTTTATTTTCGCGGTTTCGCCAATCTTTTTCTACCTTGACGTATAGTTGTAGGAATATTTTTTTCATAAAAAACTTCTCAAGGTCTCGTCTTGCCTCAGAACCAACCTTCTTTAGAGCCAAACCCTTTTTGCCTATCAAGATGCCCTTTTGGCTATCTCGTTCACAATAGATTACAGCCGAGATATTGATAATCTCATCTTCCTCCTTGAACTCCTCTACGGCAACCTCCACACTATAAGGCACCTCTTTTTCGTAGTTTAGAAGTATCTTTTCGCGAATGATTTCGTTGACAAAAAACCTTTCGGGTTTGTCTGTCAAAGCGTCGGTTAGGAAGTATGGTGGCGACTCAGGCAATAGTTCTATAATCCGCTTCAGCAGTGGCTCTATGCCAAAATTCTCTTGTGCCGAAATTGGCAAAATCTCCGCTTGTGGAAGCCTTTCATGCCATTCTTCAACAAGCTTTTGTAGGGTTTCTTGATCTGCAAGGTCTATTTTGTTTATAATAACCAATACTTTATTTGGAAAATTATTAACTTTTTCCAAAAAATCGGCATTTTTATCAGGATTCTCTACAACGTCTGTAACGTAAATCAAAACATCGGCATCTGTCAGAGCCGAATCTGCAAACTCACGCATGCTCTCCTGTAGCTTGTAGTTTGGCTTCAGCACACCCGGTGTGTCAGAATAGACAATCTGAAAATCCTCACCATTGACGATTCCCATAATCCTATGCCGAGTAGTCTGCGACTTGGAAGTAATAATCGAAATTCTTTCACCAACCAAGGCATTCATCAGGGTAGATTTACCCACATTAGGATTACCCACTATATTTACAAATCCAGCTTTAAACATAAAAACTACCTTTTTTGAAAGAAACTTTGAAAAACGCAAAGGTAATAAAAAAAGGTTCAAGATAACTTTAGAGGATTTTTCCTCAAAATTTTCAGCAAAGTT
>CAYFSY010000220.1:0-2232 GCA_964345905.1 uncultured Paludibacteraceae bacterium
TTATGTAACTTTGCCGAAAATTTTGAGGAAAAATCCTCTAAAGTTATCTTGAACCTATAAAATATTATAAAAATCATGAAAGACACAAGTAATTGGATTATTGGAGTAAGCGTGGCTATCGGATTGATAGTTTTAGGCGTGTTTGTAAACAGCGGTTTGCGTAGTTTTTCAGCAAAAGAGCGCGTAGTAACCGTCAAAGGTTTGGCTGAAAAGGACATAAAAGCTACCGGTGCAGAGATACGAATCGACGTACGTATGACGAGCGACAACCCAGATGAGCTCCTACAGAGCGTAAAGAGCAGAGTTGCTACGGTTCAGAAGTTTCTGAACAAAAAAGGCTATTCTGACCAAAAAGTTACCGACATCGACCTCTACGACTCAAAAACCTACTATGAGTTCCGTTGGGATGGCGAAAAGAATGTGCAGGTAAAAAAAGACCGCTATACCTGTTCGCAAAGCGTTACTGTAAAGCTGAGCGAGGTAGAGGAGGCTCAGTCTATCTCTAAGAGCATGAATATCGAGCTGATAAAGGAAAATTTATCGGCAGACGTCTCTTGCTCGTATGACTTTCCAGAGCTCAACACTATTAAGCCTCAACTCATCGCCGAGAGTACTCAGAATGCTCGTATTGCAGGCGAAAAGTTTGCGGCAGACTCTCAGTCGAAGCTCGGCAAAATCAAGACCGCCTCGCAGGGACAAATCTCTATTGCAGGCACATATTATGGCGAAGACGAAGCTATATCAAACGCACCGAAAGAGCCGTATATACAACGAGCCAGAGTGGTCTCTACTATAGTGTTTTTCTTAGAGGACTGATATTTGAGATAAAAAAAAGGGATAAGCCTTGTGGCTTATCCCTTTTTTTATTGATGATTATCAATTAAATTGATTACCTTTGTATTATGAAAGGCTACAATATAGAAAAAGCGGACGACTCTATCACAATAACGCTAAATAACGGCAAGCAGTACAGTAAATCGGCTGAAATAGCTGACATCAAAACCGTTATATCTGAATTTCTAAAAAACTAACCTCAATAGAGCAGTCGATAGATTTTACCAAAAACATGATAGATATTTACTATAATATAGCAAGGTATAAAATATAAAGTTTAATTTTTGCCTCTGACAAAAGATACCGATAAAAAATAAAAAAGAGGCTAATACAAGACTACCTCTAAATATCTTTGTTCTTTGTTCTTTTATCCTTGTCCTAAGGATCAAAAGTAGGCACGATTGGACTCGAACCAACGACCCCCACCATGTCAAGGTGATGCTCTAGCCAGCTGAGCTACGTGCCTATGCTCTTTTAGTTGTTTTTTCGGGAGTGCAAAGATACAACATTTTGTAGATACAGGCAAAAATATTTTCTACAAACAAGCTCCTTCCCCCCCCAATAAACTCTGCTTTGAGTTTTGGCGTTGCCTTGCCAAATCAAAAAATATGATTAACTTTGCAAATTGTTTTTGAATAAATATATCAATAAATATTAAGTTTTATGTCAGAAAAGAAAATTATTACTTGTGATGGTAACCAGGCGGCAGCTCACATTTCGTATATATTCTCGGAAGTGGCTGCTATTTATCCTATTACGCCTTCATCTACAATGGCTGAATATGTAGATGAATGGGCTGCTGAAGGCATAAAAAACCTATTTGGTGAGACAGTATTGGTGCAAGAGATGCAGTCTGAGGCTGGTGCCGCTGGTGCGCTTCACGGCTCTCTACAGACGGGTGCTCTTACCACCACCTATACTGCTTCGCAAGGCTTATTGCTGATGATTCCCAACATGTATAAAATTGCTGGTCAGTTGTTGCCTTGTGTATTCCACGTTTCAGCTCGCACCATAGCATCTCATGCGTTGAGTATCTTTGGCGACCATCAGGACGTTATGGCAGTTCGTCAGACTGGATTTGCTATACTTGCCGAGGGCTCTGTTCAGGAGGTGATGGACTTGTCGGGTGTGGCTCACTTGGCTACTATCAAGAGCCGTGTGCCTTTCGTGAACTTCTTCGACGGATTCCGCACATCACACGAGATACAAAAGATAGAGGCTCTCGACGCAGAGGATTTCCGCGACTTGGTAGATTGGGAGGCGCTCAACGAGTTCCGCAGAAGGGCTCTGAACCCCAACTCGCCTGTTTGCAGAGGTATGGCAGAGAATCCAGACCACTTCTTCCAACACAGAGAGTCATCGAACCGCTACTACCAGGCTGTTCCGCAGATTGTAGAG
>CAYFSY010000221.1:0-2219 GCA_964345905.1 uncultured Paludibacteraceae bacterium
AGCTTGAGGTAACCCTCTCTGACCTTTTCGTGGAATGAAAGTTTCTCTTTGTCGAGGCGGTTTAGCTCGTCGCGTTGCCTGATTCTCCTGAGCCCAACCTCCGGCTCTACGTCTAGCAGGAAGGTTACGTCTGGCAGGTGGCGGAAAGCGAAGTCGTTGGCTTTGCCCACAAAGTCGAAGCCTAAACCTCTGCCGTAAGCTTGGTAGGCAAGCGAGGAGTCTACATAGCGGTCGCAAAGCACTATCTTGCCCTCCCTCAGAGCTGGTAGCACCTTCTCCTCGAGGTGCTGAACCCTCGATGCAGCAAAGAGCAGAGCCTCTGTAGCGGCGGTCATCTCGGTGTTTTGCGAGTCGAGTATCACAGCCCGAATCTGCTCTGCCACGCGGCTGCCGCCCGGCTCTCTGGTCGATAGAACCGTATAGCCTCGCTCCATTAGAGCCGACTCCACCTCTCTGATTACCGAGGTCTTGCCGCTTCCCTCGCCTCCTTCAAACGTAATAAACATATATTTTTGGTTTTGTATATTTTTTGCAAAATTAATATTTTAAAATCATTTGCTATGTCATTCCTGTGTGATTTATCAAAAACTTTTCACAACTGCCCGATAAAATAGTTTTAGTCCGAGCTCCACATTTTTTAAATGGTGTTTTTTTGGCTATGTCACCCCTTGCGGGGTTTGTATCTAATGGGATGCCTTTTTCTATAATCCTGTCACCCCTGCGGGGTTATTTCCAAAACAATTTCTAAATTTTATAAATTTCGAGCCTTCAGGAAAAGCCGCTGAGTTTGCACTGTACAAAACTTTTATTAGAAAACAATAAACAATTATCAAAAAACTTTTGTAACTTTGCAGGCAGATAAATCTTGTGTAGTTGGATATTGGCGGAAATTGCGTCCGCCAAGAAGTGACTTCTGCATAGGATTTATTCTTTTTACGAAAAAAATTGTAACTTTGCTTATCCATTGAACGGATTTCCACGTCAGCGAGATTGGTTCGCTGTTGTGTTATCCATTCGATGGCTTTTATAGAATAAAATATCATCGGCACTTGAAACGACTGTAGGTTGATCCTCTTTTTCTAAAAAAGAGAGTACGCGGTTTCGAGTGCTTTTTTTATTGTACAAAAATAGAGGCGAACAACTATTCGCCCCTAAAATTTATATCTTTACCCTCGACTTACTCTACCTTCTCGTGCCTCATGCTGATAACGCGCTGAGGAAGCGGAACAGAGATGCCATTCGCTTTTAACTTGTCGAAAATCCTTACCCTAAGGTCGCTTTTGGTGTTTTCTACGCGGAAGATGTTGGTTGTCCAAAAGTAGAGCGTAAAGTCGAGTGAGTGCTGTCCATATTCGTTGAAACGCACAAACGGCACAGGCGTATCCAGCACCGCAGGCTCCTCCAGAGCAGCCTCCTTTATCGCCCTCATGGTCAGAGCTATGTCGGAGGAATAGTCCACCCGTACATCTACCTCAAAGCGTGATGCATTCATAGAGTGTGTCCAGTTTACAACCTTGTGTTTTGTCAGATGGTTATTTGGTAGGAGTATAAACTTGTCGTCGCGCGTGAGCACAAGCGTTGTCCGGAGGTTTATCTCCTCTACTCTGCAAATCAGACCATCTACATCGATGATATCTCCAACCTTGATAGAGGAGTCTATAAGTATCACGATGCCCGAGACAAAGTCTCCGAAAAGGTTCTGCAAGCCTATACCGACACCCACCAACAGAGCCGCCGAACCCGCAAGTATATACTTCAGGTCGAAGTCGAGAATGTGGAAAAACATAACAATGGCTACGGTGTAAACCACATATTTTATCAGGTTATTGAACGAATACTTTTTGGCTAAATCGAGTTTTTTAGACCTATAGATGGCTTTTTTATCAGAGCGAGAGCTACGAAAGTGCCTACAAAGAGCAGCACCAGCTCAATTGCCTCCAACACCGTAAGGTTGAACTCGCTGCCCAACCTCAGAAGCGAAACGTCCAATATATCCCCAAAAGCCCTCTCTTTCATTGCCCCTGTGCCAAAACTATTTCAGTACAAAACAACTTTTAATCTTTGCTCTTTTTTACCTCATCAGCCCGTTGATTTTCTGCACAAACTCCCGAACGATCTCGAAGCTCTTGCCGTCGGGGTCTTTTGTGGCGTTGTATTCCGTAAAGTCGAACGAGACCACATCGAGGTTGCCGAATATGGTGTCGAACACACGGTGCAGC
>CAYFSY010000222.1:0-2217 GCA_964345905.1 uncultured Paludibacteraceae bacterium
GCTGCACCCCCTCCGACGCGGCCTGTGCGTCCGCCCAACATCATGATATCGTCTCCAGCTGCGGGACTCTCTCGGCGAACATGCTCCGCCTTTACAGCCCCCACTACAGCACCAACCTCAAGGCGTTTGGCAACGTAGTTTGGGTGGTAAACCTCGCGTACAAACGTAGTAGCCAAGCCTATCTGATTGCCATACGACGAGTAGCCGTGAGCCGCTTTGGTAGAGATGATTCTCTGAGGCAGTTTCCCTTCGATAGTCTGCTCGATCGGCTCGTAGATATTGCCTGCACCCGTTACTCGCATAGCCTGATAGACGTAGCTTCTGCCCGAAAGCGGGTCGCGAATAGCACCGCCAAGGCAGGTAGATGCACCGCCAAAAGGCTCAATCTCGGTTGGGTGGTTGTGTGTCTCGTTTTTGAACTGAAGCAGCCAGCACTCAGGCTCTCCGTCCACCAAAATATCTACATACACGGAGCAGGCGTTGTTCTCCTCGCTCTTCTCCAAATCTTCGAGCATGCCATGAGCCTTCAGATATCTTGCACCAATCGTAGCCATATCCATAAGCGTGATAGGCTTGTGTTGGCGGTTTAACTCCTCGCGTATCTCCATGTATGACTCGTAGGCTTTCCGTATGCTTTCGCTTGCAAAGCCCTCCTCTATCTCAACATTTTCCAACTCCGTATTGAAAGTTGTGTGGCGGCAGTGGTCGCTCCAATAGGTGTCGAGGATTTTTAGCTCTGTCTCAACAGGGTTGCGACCCTCTTGCTTGAAGTACCGCACCACCTCGCGCAAGTCGTCTGCATTCATAGCCAAAGAGTTTTCGCGACAATAGGCTTCTAAATCTTTTTCTTGCAAGTTGATAAAACCCTCTATCTCGCCCACCTTATCAGCCTCTGCTTGCGGGAAGTCTGCTATTACCGAAAGGTCTTTTTCGCGACTCTCTATAGGGTTGATAAAATAACTGCGAACTCGTTCTAAATCTTGCTTAGAGAAGTCTTTGTCGAAAAGTATCAGCCTGCCGCTCTTAATCTTTATCTCTGCCGTGGGGTCGATAAGGCGAACACAATCTTCGGCTGAACTCGCCCTTTGGTCGAACTGTCCCGGCAGGTACTCCACAGCAAGAAACGGCATGTTTTGATACTCTAAATCCGTGGTAACTCTGTCTGTTACCAACTCGCCAAAGACGCTGTATTTGCACCTCTCAAGCAACTCCGCCGAGAAACCAAACACATCGTAGATATTGATTAATCGAAGGTTTTTTATGCTGAGATTGAGGTTTGAATTCAACTCACTCTGCAGGCTCAAAGCCTCAACTCTGAAATTTTCTTTCTTCTCTACAAAAACTCTATAATTCATTATATCTGTCTCTTTTTTTATTCTAATAAAATTTTTGCTAAATATCTATTACTCGCAACCAGCGTTTGGATCGAACCAATCAGGAATATTGAACCTCGCATTTGGGTCGTAGCCAAGCTCAGAGTTCTCAAGTACTTTTTTCATATACAGAGCCCATATTGGCAGAGCCATGTTTGCTCCTTGTCCCTCAGCCATGCTTGCAAAGTGGATTTGGCGGTCTTCCCAACCAACCCATACGCCACTTACAAGTTGTGGTGTGTAGGCTATGAACCAACCGTCGGAGTTGTCGTTGGTAGTACCTGTCTTGCCTCCTGCTGGTGCGTTTACTCCGTATCTGTATCGCACACGTGAGCCTGTGCCGCCGTCCATTACAGCCTGCATCATGTTTATCATCTTGTAGGAGGTCTCCTCATCTATCACCTCAACGGTTTTAGGTACAAATGATGCTATAAGATTGCCTTTGTTGTCTGTGATATGCGTTACGAAAATTGGTGTTACGCGGATACCTCTGTTTGGGAAAGTGGTGTAGGCACTAACCATTTCTGATACAGAAACTTCGTTTGGTCCGAGCGAAAGCGAAACTACAGCAGGAATATATCCTGATATACCAAACGACCTCATTAGCTTTACCAACTGCTCAGGCGAGAGGATACTCATAAGGTAAGCCGAACCCCAGTTGTTTGAGTTTTGTAGCATCCAGCGTATTGTTACAGTCTCGCCAATCCTTGCACGCGAACCATTACGTGGAGTAAATGGTCTGCCGTTGCCGTCTATCAGGGTTACAGGTTGGTTTACAAGTTTGTCGCATGGCCACATTCCCTCAGACATCGCTAAAGTGTAGATAAATGGCTTGACAGTAGAG
>CAYFSY010000223.1:0-2212 GCA_964345905.1 uncultured Paludibacteraceae bacterium
CATGCGGCGGAATTATTATTTACCACCTTTATAACTTTCTAAATTGAACTTACAGGAATTATTTGATGGGTAAAGATAATATAAAGATGTTCAAAGTGATATGCGACGAGTAGCTTTTAGTTATTTAAACAACTAATAAACTGGCTTTCGCTTAGAGCTTGGCATAGTCCCTTGTAGTCGAGGCTGGAGAGAGGGGCTTTGCCACCCGCAAAGCTACAGTAAGAGGCGCGTTTATCCCACGTTACGGAGCAAAATTGTGTAGGAACCTCACACTTTATCAGGCAGGAAGTGCTTTGGAAAGGTTCGCCTCTCGAGATTGAACTCACCTCTTTAGGTGAGGGAGTGTTACTAAAGCGTTGTTGAATCAGGATAATCTGCTCTGGTGATAAAAGCCTGCGCAGCTGGGAATAGACCTTGCGGCTGGCTCCGATTTGGTCTTGCGAAACCATAAGGTTTACTCCCGGCTTGATAACCGTCGCTTGTAGCCGCCTTATCAGGCTCAAAACGCGATTCACCTCTGATGCTACGTGAGGGTAGTGAATGCTGATGTGAATCTTGTCGGGATTTGCCTCCGTTAGCCTATGGAACACTTCGCCCTTTTCCAGCGGTAAGCCGTTGGAGGTGATGGTAAGGTAGCAGACCTCGCGGAGTGCAGAGATGATGTCGAACACACCCTCATACTCAAAAGGCTCTCCACCACCGAGAGAGATGGCTTGCACACCATTCTCTACGCAATCCATGGCAAAGCTAATTACCTCTTGCGGTGTCCATAGCGAACCGCCCTCCTTGCCGCTCCCGTTGTAGCAAAAATGGCACTGCTTGGAGCAATAATTACTTATGTCTATCGATATTATCTCTATCATGTTTTTTATCAATTATAATCGGAGACTTCGAACCTCTATACGGCTTTGAGGCTAAAGCAAGAATTTCCTCTTTGAGTCTGTTCTCGTCTTCACATGTAAAGATAGGATACTTTTCGTCTCCGAGGATTAGTTTTTTATCTTTGATGCAAAAATCTTTTTCCATAATCTCCAAAACATCTTTCATCACAAACAGTATATATGGTCTGTAGTATTGAATGATTTCTGGTAGATGTTCTTTTATGTCATAGTAGTTTAACTCAAAAGCGCGTTCGGTAACATATTCTGGTGATACATAGTCGCTTACAGAGCTGTTGCCTTTGATAACTGCAACGGTAGGTTCAAAGGTGCCTCCTTCAATATAGTCTAGCTCCTCTTTGTCGTAAGAATAGGGGATAGCTAACCTTCCTGTATATGCAAGTGGTATTTTTTTGTCGTCTGTCTGTAGCGTGATGTATCGAGCATCCTCATGAAACCACCATACAGAAGGATAATATAACGGGATATAGAACAACTTTTTGTCTCTAAATGAAAATGGCAGGTGAAGCGCCATCGCCATATTTTGATGGGTAAGCTGACTCGCTTTTACCGGGTTGATAGGCATATGAAGCCGCATTATAGGAGCGGGATTACTACACTCTTGGGCATAGACAAACATAGGAAGTCCTTCGAAGCCCCCTTTTAGCTTATGCTCAGGCCACGATTCTATATAATCATCTAACCACAACATAGCGTAAGACAATAAACACTTCGTTTCCGACAGCTTTTTAGCAACTTGGTCTTTTTCGTTGCGATGTGCAGAGCCAATGTAGTAGAGGCCCTCTTTTTCTGACAGTATCACTATGCTGTCTTTGTAGTTTTTGATAATGTCAAAAAACTGATCTCTCTTCTGAGTATCAATTTTCCACACGCTGTCATAGTAAAAACTGTGGTCGTCTTGGCTATGAGTATCAAAAGGCTTAAAGTCTAAACACGATGCCAACGATTTTGCCTGTTCGTCTGTCAAGATGCTCCTTTTTATCTCTCCGCTATAGTCAACCAATAGTTCGGTTATTATAAACTCTGTCGGATACATGGGCACAATGTTAGGAATGGGTCCGCCATCCTCAAATTCAATAAAAGCTACGTTTCCTTCATTATCAACAGCGAACCAGCTTGTTAACATTGAGTGCGTAGCGGGGTATTCTCTATCTTTTATCATTTTCCCTTATCAATTATAATCGGAGACTTTGTGCCTCTATATCGCTTTGAGGCTAAAGCAAGAATTTCATCTTTGCGTTCGGCAACCTCGTCGTTCATAAAAATATGGTATTCGTCATCTCCGAGGATTAGTTTTTTGTCTTTTATCTCGA
>CAYFSY010000224.1:0-1352 GCA_964345905.1 uncultured Paludibacteraceae bacterium
TTTGCCAATTGCCATTGCGGGCTTTGATATAGACCAACTTATGGCAGGTGCAAAGAGTATGCAAGAGAAAACTGCTCTGAATGTGCCTTTCGAGCAAAATATAGCCATGCAGTATGCCGCTGTTCGCAACCTACTCTATGCCGACGGCAAAAAGGTAGAGGTTTTGTCAAACTTTAGTCCAAAGCTGCACTTTATAGCGGAATGGTGGAAGCAGTTATACGGTGAGAGCGAAGGCAAAGAGGGCAAAGGCATATTCCCCGCTGCAGTGGACTTTACTACAGACCTTCACTCAATGGGTCAGTATCTGCAAGAGGGCGAGCGAATGCTCTTTGAGACAGTAATCTCTGTAGAAAAAACTAAATACGAAAAGCTGGTGCCACACGATGCCGACAACCTCGATGGACTCAACTTCTTGGCAGGCAAGCATGTGGACTTTGTAAATAAGATGGCGGAGCTCGGCACAATGCTTGCACACGTGGACGGTGGCGTGCCAAACATAAAAATCACGATGGACTCTATCTCTGAATACGCTTTGGGCGAACTGATATACTTCTTTGAAAAAGCTTGTGGCATAAGCGGTTACATGCTTGGAGTAAATCCGTTTGACCAGCCGGGAGTAGAGGCTTACAAGAGTAATATGTTTGCTCTGCTCGATAAGCCTGGCTACGAGGAGGCAGCTGCCAAAATCAGAAAAAGACTGGAGTAGTGGCGTAAATCAATTTACAGAGTGCCATTATTTTAGGGGGAACAAGCCTCCATCTTAGTTTTTTTTGTTATCTTTGCAGGTTCAATTGCAGTTGTTTCTATAGCAACTGCAGAGAGCTTTTGCGAAAGCGTTTGTATTGTCTTTAGATTGTGCGAAAAAATATATGATTATTGGTAAAAGGTTAGATTTAAAGGAAGTTCAAGCCATTGTAGAGGGAGGGGCTAAGATTGAAATCGGTGTTGAGGTAAAAACCGATGTTGTAGAGTGTTTCGAGTTTTTGGAGGATTTCTCTAAAAACAAGGTTATCTACGGCATCAACACAGGGTTTGGTCCCATGGCTCAGTGGCGTATTAGCGACGAACACCTCAGAGAGCTGCAATACAACATCATTCGCAGCCACTCTACTGGTGCGGGCGAGCCTTTGCCTACAATCTACGTGCGTGCCGCTATGCTCGCTCGCCTGATGACCTTTCTGCAAGCACATTCGGGAGTAAACATACAAGCCTGTGAGCTACTTGTAGAGCTTATCAATCGCGAGATTTATCCAGTCATTCCAATGCATGGAAGCGTGGGTGCGAGTGGCGACTTGGTGCAGTTGGCGCATATCGCCTTGGCTCTTATCGGCGAGGGCGAGGTGTTCTACAAA
>CAYFSY010000224.1:1362-2194 GCA_964345905.1 uncultured Paludibacteraceae bacterium
GCCGAGATACCGCCGAACTCTTTGCCGCGCTGGGCATAGAGCCGCTCAGAATGTATCTGCGCGAGGGCTTAGCCGTAACCAACGGAACGGGGGTTATGACGGGAATAGGGCTGGTAAACCTGCTCAACGCCAAGCGGCTTATGGGCTGGTCGCTCAGAGTCTCTGTGCTGATGAACGAGATAGTCTCGTCTTACGACGACTTTATGTCCAGCGTATTGAACGGCTGCAAGCACCACGCGGGGCAAAAGACCATTGCTGCACAGATGAGGCAGTTAGCCGAAGGCAGCCAGATGCTACGTAGCAGAGAGGAGTATCTGTATCAAGAGACAGAGGCGAAGGTGTTTTCTCATAAAGTTCAGCCATACTACTCATTGCGTTGTGTGCCACAGATATTAGGACCAGTGTGGGATACAATGGAGAACACCGAAAAGGTGCTGATAGACGAACAAAACTCGGTAGATGACAACCCAATCATCGACCCAAGCAGCAAGACAGTTACCCATGGCGGAAACTTCCACGGCGACTACGTCTCTTTCGAGATGGACAAGCTGAAAATTGCCGTTACAAAGATGACGATGCTTGCCGAGAGGCAGATGAACTATCTATTCCACGACCGCATAAATGGCATCTTGCCACCGTTTGTAAATCTCGGTGTGCTTGGGCTCAACTACGGCTTGCAAGCCTCTCAGTTTACAGCCACATCTACCACGGCAGAGTGCCAGACGCTCTCAAACCCAATGTACGTTCACTCTATTCCGAATAATAACGACAACCAAGATATTGTATCGATGGGAACAAATTCCGCATTGATATGCCGCCACGTGATAGAAAA
>CAYFSY010000225.1:0-2102 GCA_964345905.1 uncultured Paludibacteraceae bacterium
GCCCTTGAGCTCTATGCCACCAGTTATGACAAAGAGCGAGCCGAGCAGGATTATAAATGGAATATAATCCCAAAGGATTTGGTGCTCGAGGTGCGAGAGTAGCGAATTCGACATCATAAAAATCACTACAGGTACGCTCAAAATGATTGAAACGAGCAGCTTGTTGCTGTTTTTATCCCAAAACTTCCCTATCAGGATAGGTGCCAAAGCTATCATCAGCAGTTGCACTATAAACGGGACGAGTGCTAAAAGTGGTATTTCTGTCATTTTTATAAGTATTTATTTAGTTAATAATTTTTCTTAAAATCTCTTTTCTTAAAAGGTTTATCATTTGTAAAGTCTCTCTTTGGCGAACCCTTTTTGTCAAAAGGTTTTTTGTCAAAATTTCTCTTTTCAAAAGGTTTCCTGTCTGAAGGTTTTTTATCGTAAGGTTTTCTATCGAAATCCCTCTTTTCAAAACTCTTTTTCTCGAAAGGTCTCTTGTCTGACTGTCTTCTTTCGCCGTCCTCGCCTTGTGGAGTGCGTCTGTAGCTTTGGCGAGCGAAGTGCGAGCTCTCTACTTTGTGGTCTCCTTTGCCGTGCTCACGCAGGAACTCATTGCGCTTGCCGTCGAAAATCTCGAATCCCCAAAGCTCACACCTGAGGCTACCGTTTAGCACATCAGCTTTGTAGCTTGGTCTAAGTCCGATTGATTTCATCAGCTCGCGTTCAGATGAGACAATCCAAGCGGTAGAGCCTTGAGCGTGATGTTTGAGCCTATCGCCCATAGTTTGGTAGAGCTCAGCGATTTGCCTCTCTTGTAGCCTTTCGCCGTATGGCGGATTGCTCACAATCACGCACTTCTCTACGCCTTCGGGTTTTACAAAGTCTGCCACATTACGCTGCTCGAGCACAATGTGCGAGGTAAGTCCTGCCGCAGCAATGTTCTCTTTGGCGATAGATATGGCAATTTTCGAGAGGTCGTAGCCATAGATTTTATGCTTGAACTCGTGGTCTTGGGTGTCGTCGTTGTAAATCTCCTCGAAAAGCTCGCGGTCGAAATCTTTCCAATTCTCGAAAGCGAAGTTTTTTCTATAAACTCCCGGAGGAATGTTCAGAGCAATCATCGCTGCCTCTATCAGTATCGTTCCCGAGCCACACATAAAGTCTATCAGCGGACAGTCTGCTTTCCAACCCGATTTTAGTATTATTCCCGCAGCCAAAGCCTCGTTGATAGGCGCCTTGGTCTGGCTTTTGCGGTAGCCACGTTTGTGTAGGCTCTCGCCTGATGAGTCGAGCGATACGGTGCATTCGTTATGCGATATGTGGATATCTATCTGAATCTCTGGGTTAGAGACGCTTACAGAGGGACGCTTGCCATGTAACTCTTGGAAGTAGTCTACAATGGCGTCTTTTGCTTTGTAGGCAACGAACTGCGAGTTGCGAAAAATCTCCGAATAGACCGTAGATTTTATAACAAAAGTCTGGTCTATCCGCATAAACTCCTGCCAATCAATTGCTTTTACCTGCTGATAAATCTCCTCGGCACTCTCAGCCCTGAACGTAGCAACCTCTCTGAGCACTCTGGAAGCGGTACGTAGCCAAAGGTTAGTCCGATACATCGTAGCCAAATCTCCCTCGAACTTTACCGCTCTATTATCAACTTGCAAGCCTTGGACTCCAAGCTGTTGTAACTCAGATGCTAGAATCTCTTCAAATCCAAGGAATGTCTTTGCTATAAACTTCATTTTGCTTAAAAAATCCAGACAATGAAAATCTTATTTAAATATATCTACTTCTATAAAATAAATTTGGACTCACTTATCCGCATTCTATACACAGATAAAGTATGTCCAAACTCTTATTTATTATTGTTTTAAACAAATCCTATTTAGTTAGCTCTAGGGTGAGCATCTTTGTACATCGACTGCAACTCTTTGAAAGTGGTGTGTGTATATACCTGAGTTGATGCCAATGATGAATGTCCCATAAGCTCTTTTACTACATTTAGGTCAGCACCTTGGTTTAGCAAAGCTGTAGCAAAGGTGTGGCGGAGCGTATGAGGCGAGTGTTTTTCGTTGGTGGTAAACGGTTCAAGCTGCTTTACCACAACGTTGTATACT
>CAYFSY010000226.1:0-2022 GCA_964345905.1 uncultured Paludibacteraceae bacterium
TTTCTTCTTGTGTTGGGTTCAACATTTTCACACACATATCAATTACATATCGAGGGGTAAAATATTGTCCTTTCTCGCCTTTGCTACTCTTATTTATCAGATACTCAAAAGCTTCGTCCACTACATCAAGATTTGAATTGAAAAGCTTAACGTCTTGAAGCGATGAGACACAAATAGAGAGGTGCGAAGGTGTAAGCATTATTTTTGCATCGTCGGAAAAAACTCCCTCCCATTTTTGTTTGGCTTTATCGAATAAGTTTTGAAGCTTATCCTTTAACTCGCTTTCAGTATCGCCATAATTTCTAAATTCCAAGTGACGGGACTTGTTACGCCCGCTCTCCATTTCATCATAAAGCTTTGTAAAAATCAATTTAAAAACCTCTTCAAAAACATCAACTCCAGCATTAGATAAAACCTCATCTTCCATTTCAAGAATCAAGCCTTCAGCGATTTACGCTCAGTAACCAACTTGTCTTTTGCAATCAGGTCAGCAATTGTCCAACGCTCCTCTAAAATATCTGAAAGTTTTTGGTCAAATCTCGGAATATTTGGGATGTCTTCAAAATAGTTAGGATCTTTTCGGTGGTAGTAGGATATTGAATCTCCATTACTCCAAACCCCGATGGGTGCACCAGTTGCGTTACAATACGACTTTAGCTGCTCTTTCCCGTCTTTTAGTTTTGGCTTTTTAAGCTCAACCATTATGAAAGGTGCAGTTGTTTGGTCTTTATCAAAGATTACAATATCTGCCCGCTTTTTCTATCGCCCAAAAGTAACAGCATATTCAAGTTCCATTCGTGAAACAGGATAACCTAAATCTTGAGTCAGCACCATTATATAAAGCTGTCGGATAACCTCTTCGGGCGTAAGCTTTATCTCTTTATTTCTTACAAGGCAATTGATATAGGGCACAACTATATCCTTACTCTTACGAGTAACAACGCTTTTTTCAAGTGCTTGTATTTTATCTGTACTAAATTGCGTAAGTTTGTAATCGGTGTCTTTTAGTATCTCAGCTAAAGTCATAATGATTCGAGTTTATATTGGATTTGCAAATGTAATCATTTTTTTTGTTACTTACCAAAGCTGATTTTACCTTTTTAGTAAATTTAGGCTTTTAGCAAACAAAAAAACAGCTGCCGTAGAGAGCAGCTGTCTTTTTCTGAAAGATTAGAAAAGCAAACTGTTTTTATGCTTTATCCTCTAAAATACTCATAAACTCCTCGCCTGTGATGGTCTCTTTTTTGATGAGGTAGGCGGCAAGTTCGTGCATTTTAGCCTCGTTTTCGCGAATTATTTTCTTGGCTTTCTCGTGTGCATTCTTTACGATAGCAAACACTTCCTCGTCGATACGAGCGGCTGTCTCTGCCGAGCAGCTAAGCGATGTATCTGCACTCAGATAAGGGTTGTTTACCGTCTCGAGCGCCACCATGCCAAACTCGTCGCTCATGCCGTAGCGGGTAACCATTGCACGCGCTATCTTTGTGGCTTGCTCTATGTCGTTTGAAGCACCTGTAGTGATTCTGCCAAAAATCACCTCTTCGGCAGCTCGTCCGCCTGTAAATGTGGTGATTCTATTCTGCAAGTCCTCTTTGCTGTAGAGGTTGCGTTCGCCTTCATCTACCTGCATCACATAGCCGAGCGCTCCCGAGGTACGCGGTATGATGGTGATTTTATGCACAGGTGCCGAATGTGTCTGCATGGCGGCAACCATGGCGTGTCCGATTTCGTGGTAGGCGATGACACGCTTCTCCTCGTCGGATATCACCTTTCCCTTGCGTTGTGCTCCAGCGATAACGGTCTCGATACTCTCCTCGATGTCGGCTGTGGTAATGCTGTTGCGATGGTTTCTGATAGCCCTCAGAGCAGCTTCGTTTACGATATTTGCCAGCTCGGCTCCCGAGGCTCCCGACGTGGCTCGCGCAATGAGGTCTAAATCGATCTCCTCGTGTTTTACTTTTTTCAGGTGCACCTGCAGGATAGCTTTCCGCCCCCCGAGGTCTGGAAGCTCCATCTGCACAC
>CAYFSY010000227.1:0-2005 GCA_964345905.1 uncultured Paludibacteraceae bacterium
TCCTTTTGCTCCACGTCCACGGATTCCACGAACCCTCCTTGCTCCAAAATAACTTACAAAGATAATTCCTTTCTAAAATTATCTTGAACCATATTTTATAAGTTAAATCCAAAAATCAGGGTCAATTTCGATAGTCTGCAACCTATCTGGTCCAACCGATACGTGAGAGATTGGCGTCGAGGTAAGCTCCTCAATCTTTTTCAAATAGGCTTTGGCATTTGCTGGCAACTCGTCGTAAGACCTGCAAGCGGTAATATCCTCACTCCAAGTAGGCATATCAATGTAAACTGGCTCGCACTTTTCATAGTCGCTCAGCACGCTTGGGATATAGTCTATCTCCTTGCCGTTCAGCTTGTAAGCACGGCAGATTTTCAGCTCTTTAACACCCGAAAGTACGTCGAATAGCATCACGGCAAGCGAATTGATGCCAGAGATACGGCAAGCGTGGCGTAGAGCTACTGTATCTAAATAACCCACGCGGCGTGGACGACCCGTTACTGTACCAAACTCACGACCTCGCTCCCTGATGTATTCTGCCAACTCACCCGAAAGCTCTGTAGGGAATGCCCCCGCACCTACGCGTGTGTTGTAAGCCTTGCAGATGCCAAGAGAACGGTCGATAAACTTCGGTGGCAGACCTGTGCCTTGTGGCACGCTGATAGCCGATGGTGACGATGACGTTACAAATGGATATGTGCCGTGGTCGATGCAGAGCATAACTCCCTGTGCTCCCTCAAATAGTATCTTTGAGTCTTTCTGCACCTCGTCATACAGAAGCCTTGATGTGTCGCAAATGTGCGGGCGGAAAAGCTCTCCATAACCGAGATACTCTTCGTATAGTGGCTCAAACTCAAAAGTTGGCAGTCCGAGCATCTGTAGCTCCATGTTTTTTATCGCTAAAGCATCGCGGAGCCTTTCTGCAAAGTACTCTTTGTTAAGCAAGTCGCCCATTCTGATACCTATTCTATTGTATTTGTCGGCGTATGCAGGACCAATTCCTTTTTTCGTGGTACCTATCTGCTTTCCCTCTTTTAGTGCCTCGTAAGCGCCGTCTAAAGCGAGGTGATATGGCATAATCACGCTGGCACGGTCTGAACTGTATAGCTGGTAGTCCTTTATGCCCATCTCTGCAAGTTTTGATAGCTCACCTGCAGCGGCTTGTGGGTTGATTACCATACCGTTTGCCATTACGTTTTTAATTTTTGGATTGAAAATACCCGAAGGGATACTCTGCAAGGCATACTTTTGTCCGTTGAAAATAATGGTGTGTCCTGCGTTGTTCCCGCCCTGAAACCTCACTACTACGTCTGAGGATTGTGCGAGATAGTCGGTCATTTTACCTTTACCCTCGTCTCCCCATTGTACACCTACAACTACTAATCTGCTCATTTTTTTATGTTAAAGTATTTTTGATTTGCTAAATAAACACCCAAAATTACTAATTTTTTTGCAAACCCAATAGTTAAAGTTTTTTCTTTCGTTAATAAATATATAAAACGTAGATTTTGATAGTAGCATAAATTACGATTATGTTATTATTTAGTTTACTTTTGTGTAGGAAGTAGAGAGTTTTTTTTTGATAAGTAAAAAAAACAATGTATCTTTGCATAATAATGATATATAAAAAAATAAAAACAACAAAAAATTACAGTATTGATATGACAAGTTTAGACTTATACGGAAAAAGTCGTTCATTAAAGCGGCTTATCCTACTATTTGTAGGTTTTTTGCTAATAAGTGGTAGTGCTTTTGCTCAGCTGGGCAATGGCACTGAATACGTTACCAAATGGTATACAAGTGGAAGTGGAAGTGGCAACATACTGATAGCACTTAATCCAGACCAAGCTCCGCAGATACGCTGGGTAAAGTTAAATGCTGAGGGCACTGCTGAGACTGCTACTGGAGGCAGCTTTACACTTGCTTTGAACTCATTAGATTTACATACCATTGCTACAGGTGCAGGCGCAGGCTACTATCGCCTATATATCACACGACCTGCTACTAC
>CAYFSY010000228.1:0-1946 GCA_964345905.1 uncultured Paludibacteraceae bacterium
AAAAGAATTGCGGCGAGCTTACGTCTCGACCCACAATCTCCTTGTGAGCTAAACGATATATATTCATTCGCCTAAATCATTATTCCACAACAAAATAGCTGTATTGCGAATGAATCGGATATCGTTTTTAACGCTCCCTTCGTCGTGTGGGTACCCCGAGCCTTCAGCAATGCCGCTCGAGCAGTCGTATAATAAACATGATTCGGTGATGACAACCCCCTACATCAAGCAATAGGCACAACACACTAAAACTCAAGCAATTGTAAAAACAACTTTGAATTTTATCAGACAGCAACGAAAAAAAATAGGCTGAACTAAAATTAGCACAGCCTACTTAGTAGCGGAGGGAGGAATCGAACCAACGACCTTCAGGTTATGAGCCTGACGAGCTACCACTGCTCTACTCCGCAATATCTAACTGCAAAGGTAATACTTTTTTTCCAAAGCACCAAACTTTTACCGCTTTTATTGCACAATCTGCCTGTTTTTTAGTATTTATTGGGTATTTTTAGATAAATCCATTGATAAGAAATCAGATTAAAGTAGTAATTTTGCGAAAATATACTTTTGATAAATATGAAACTCAGAATACCTTTTATTTCACTGCTACTCTTGTTGCAAATAGCGGCAACTGCCGAGGTTGTCGATACAGTAGTGTTCCCAGACGACTTCCAAACCGACGCAGACTACACCTCGCGGAACGGCAAAGTTTTATACTTCGCTCAAACCCTCGTTGTGAGCGATAACTCGCAATGGCAGAGGTATGGAGAGCTAAAGCTTTCGTCGATAAGGCTCTTTACTCCCACAGACTTGGCTCAACCAAACTCAACCGACTACCAAAGGCTTCTCGGCGAAAACGCCAAAAACTCAATCTACCTCGACGACGGTAGCGATGTGCAGAACCCTACCCCACTACCCTTTGCCGACATTGACGGGACAAGGCGTGTCGGTAGCCGCATAAACAACCTAAAAGCTCGGCTTAGAAACCGTGGCTGGGGGTGGGCTCTGGAGCCTGTTTCGGCAGATTATCAGTTCGACTTCTACGGAAACGAACGACCTACAAGCGTAAACTTCACAGAAACGCATAATCTGAAAGTTTGTACCTTCAACCTCGAATACTACCTTGCGAGCAACTTCGGCACAGGCTACGGTCCAAGTAACGAAGCTCAGGCTGCAATACAGCACAGCAAAATCCTAAAGGCACTCTTGGCTATCGACGCCGACATTTACGGATTAGTGGAGATACAACAGGGACAAGAGGCCCTGCAGAAGCTCTGTCAAGCATTGAATACAGCCAAAGGTGGGGATTACTTTGCATTTATCAACGATGGAGGTAGCACCTATGGTAGCTACACAAAAGTTGGTTTTATCTACCGAAAAGACAAAATTGAGACTATCGGAACGCTGAAAAACATCAATACAGTAGTTGTAAATCGAAAAAAGCTACAGGGTTTCCGCCTGAAGTCCAACCAAGAGAAGTTTATCCTGTCGCTCAACCACTTTAAGGCGAAAACCACCTCTGGAGCCACAAGCGACAACGCCGACTCTGGTGACGGACAAGGCACCTTCAACGGCGACCGAGTGCGTGAGGCAAACGCCGTCATCTCGGCTCTGCCGTCATACCAAACAAGCGTTGGCGACCAAGATATTTTGGTAATGGGCGACCTCAACGCCTACGCAGAGGAAAACCCGCTCTACGTTTTCTACCAAAACAGCTTCCGAAATATGCTAAAAAACAGTGATTCAGAGGCATATTCGTACCTCTACAAAGGGCGTTCGGGCTGCTTAGACCACGCCTTGGCAAACCCCACGATGGCTCAGCAGGTGGCGGGTGTGGCGGTGTTTCACATCAATGCAGACGAGCCTGAGATGTTTGAATACAAAAAGCCAACTGTGCAGGACAACATGTATCGTTGCTCAGACCACGATGCCGTGGTGGTGGGTCT
>CAYFSY010000229.1:0-1924 GCA_964345905.1 uncultured Paludibacteraceae bacterium
TACAAAATAACTTACAAAGATAATTCTTTTCTAAAGTTATCTTGAACCAAAAAAAAATACTAATATAAAAAACACAATTAGATGTATGAATAAATTAATGGATAAATTAAAAGTATCTAACTTTATAACATTGCCTATCGCTGTAGGCTTAATTATAAGTATGGCTATCAACGGGATTCAAATTGTGCAGGGCAATCCCGAAATTATTGCAAAGTTTATGAATTTCTATTCACGTGATATTCAAATAGACTTTCCTTTTTACAGTAATGCAGTTATGGTACTTACAGGTGCTCTGCAACTGCTTACCGCTCTGCTTTTGGCTATTTCCCTTGTCAGGTTTGAATTTTTACCCGACAAAAAATCTACCTTTTTCAAATGGGGAATTTTTATGGGTATCTTGTCGCTCATGACTTATGGCTTTGCAGTTCGCATGATTTCAAATCATCAGGCGGCAGCGAACATGTTTTTCTACATGGCATTTTTGTACTTTCTGCTCAGGTATGTGGAGAAAAATTCAATATCAGAGGAGAGTGTTTTTGACAAAATTAAGCTACTCCCGATTTTTGTAACACTGATATACACGATGGGACAGCCGGGTTTTCAGAAGATATTTAACCCTTCTGCCGTTATACCAAACTATGTGCAGATGTTTGACGGTAGTATTTTGTCGCAAATGCCGGGCGGAATACCTCCTTTCATCTATTTTCTTGGAGCAATGGAGCTTTCTGTCCCAATAATACTTTTAGTAAGTCTCTTGAAACTCGAATTTCTCAAGGACTCTAAATGCCTGTTTTCGATAGCCTCTTTTATTGCCATAGCTACTTTTATAATGTTGAATTTTGGATTGAGTATTCTGATTAACTATCCCGGAGCCACCAATCTGATATTTTACGCTATAAGCACATTGTGGCTATATTATTATGTTGTTTTACAGAAAAAGAGCTAATAAAGTGTAATAAAGACAATTGTCTTTGTTACAATGACGGATGAAAGGTCAAAATGGCGGCTCTGAGTAGCCTTGCTCCATTGGTGGCAGAGGTTGATACATTGAGTCCTGTTCGTTGTCTTTTCTCAGTCTTTTGCCACTTCTTGAGGTTAGTATCTTGGCTGTACTCTCGTTCTGTGATTGAGCCATTAGGCGTTCATAATCTTCATGTTTATTGACAAACATTGCGTGGTTTTGTGCAAAGTACAAATCTACATCGTCTGTGGCGCCATTACGGTGCTTTGCAATTATGATTTGAGCAATACCCTTTAAATCCCTGCCTGTATTTGGGTCTTCTGTAATCTTGTAGTATTCAGGACGGTGTATAAAGCATACTATGTCTGCATCTTGCTCTATGGCACCCGATTCACGTAGGTCAGAGAGTTGAGGCTTTTTGGCTTCTAGCTTGTTGTCGCCAGCTCCTCCTCCACGGCTTTCTACGTTACGGTTGAGCTGTGATAGTGCTATAATCGGTATGTTTAGCTCTTTAGCCAAGCCTTTGAGCGAACGCGATATTATGCTTACCTCGCCTTCGCGGTTAGAGAAGCTCATACCTGTAGCGTTCATCAGTTGCAGGTAATCTATTATTATAAGCTTTACATCATGTTCGGCAACAAGCTTTCTAGCTTTTGTACGAAACTCCATTACCGAAAGCGAAGCGGTATCGTCTATGTAAATTGGCAGTTTATCGAGTATAGCAATTCCTGTATGTAATTTTGAAAACTCTTCGTCGTTGAGCTTCCCGCTTTTGAGTTTGTTTGCCGAAAGTCCCGAAGCGTTTGAGAGGAGTCTAGTTACAAGCTGTACTTTCGACATCTCAAGCGAGAAGAATGCTACAGGGTGTCTCTGTTCAGCAACGTTTTTTGCCATTGTCAGCGTAAATGCCGTTTTACCCATTGCAGGTCGTGCCGCTATGATAATCAGGTCTGACGGCTGCCA
>CAYFSY010000230.1:0-1912 GCA_964345905.1 uncultured Paludibacteraceae bacterium
CTACGACGTGGCAGAGGGCATTGGCGGAACGGGCATACTGGCATCTATGACTGTGGGCGACGGCAAAAAGGTTATCGGTATGCGTGCCGACTTCGATGCACTGCCTATTTTGGAAGACAACGACTTGGCTTACAAGAGCAAGGTAGAGGGTTGGTCGCACCTATGCGGACACGACGCACACGCTACAATGCTGCTCGGAGCAGGAAAATACTTGGCTGAGACCAAAAACTTCAACGGAACCGTTCGCTTGATATTCCAACCCGGCGAGGAAACCATGGAGGGCGGACCAGCAATGGTCAAAGACGGACTATTCGAGCGCTTCCCCGTAGATGCAGTTTACGGAATGCACAATATGCCGGGCTTGCCTCTGGGCAAATTCCACTTCCGCGAGGGCGAGACCATGGCAGCTGTAGACAACTGGGAGATTGAACTGACAGAAAAAGGCTCACACGGCTCAATGCCAGAGCTCAGCATCGACCCACTGGTGTGCGGTGCTTCGCTTGTTATGGCATTGCAAACTATCGTGAGTCGCAACGTATCGCCATGGAAAAACTCTGTGGTAAACGTAGGAGCGTTCCAGTCTGGTATCGCAGGCAACGCTGTGCCACAAAAGGCTATCTTGCGTCTGAGCATCCGCAATATGGAGCCAGAGCTTCGTATTATGGTACTCGACAAAGTTCGCTCTATTACCAAGGCACAAGCCGAGGCGTTCAACTGTGGCTACGAGATTCGCGAGGGCGTGGCAGGAGCCGTATTGGTAAACACACCCGAAAACACCAAGTGGGCTGCCGACGTTGCCAGAGCCACATTTGGCGAAGACCAAGTGGTAGAAAACATGCACCCATACATGGGTAGCGAGGATTTCGCCTTTATGCTGAAAGAGAAGGTCGGAACCTACTGCATGATTGGAAATGGAGAAACCTTTATGGTACACCACCCAAAATATGTATTCAACCAAGATATGCTTAGCCGCGGCGCCACCTACTGGGTAGCTCTGACGGAGAGTTATCTGAAATAAAAAGAGACGGCGGGGAGTTTTCCCCGCTTTTTTTGTAGCTAGAAAAGATAATTTGGTTAGTATATATTTTTTGCTAAATGCGCAAATAGAAACCTACAGTAACTCCAAAACAGAATTGATATAAAAAAAGCGGTTTTATTTTTGTAACTTTGTATTTCATTTTTTTCAGTAATGCAAAGTTATTCCGTACTTATTATAATCGCCATATACTTCGCTGTGCTGCTGCTTATCTCGCATTTGGTAAGCAGGAGAAGCTCAGGCAACGATGCTTTTTTCCGTGGCGACAGGCAATCGAAGTGGTGGGTGGTGGCTATCGGTATGATTGGCACATCTATCTCGGGGGTAACATTTGTGTCGGTGCCGGGCATGGTGCGCGAAGTGAGCTTTGGCTATATGCAGATGGTGCTGGGGTTTTTCTTTGGCTACGTGGTCATCGCCAAGGTGCTACTACCGCTCTACTACAAGCTCAACCTTACCACCATCTACACATATCTGGAACAGCGTTTTGGCAAAAGTGCGTACAAAACCGGTGCATCGTTTTTCCTGCTGGGAAAGACTATCGGGGCTTCGGCGAGGCTCTATATCGTGGCAATTATCCTGCAACAGACGGTGTTTAACGCATGGAACGTACCATTTTGGCTAACGGTCTGCTGCACAGTACTGCTGATATGGCTCTACACACACCGCAGCGGCATCAAGACGGTCATCTGGACAGACACCATACAGACCCTGATTATGATTTCGGCTCTGGTGCTGATTATCTTTCAAGTGATGAAGCAGATAGAGCTGCCTGCCAAAGAAATTTTTGCAACGCTCAAAGATAGCTCTACTACCGACATCTTTGTGTTCCACGACTGGCAGAGCCGACAGTTTTTCTGGAAGCAGTTCCTCAGC
>CAYFSY010000231.1:0-1911 GCA_964345905.1 uncultured Paludibacteraceae bacterium
CATGCGGCGGAATTATTATTTACCACCTTTATAACTTTCTAAATTGAACTTACATTTTATAATCTGGATATTAAGGGTGAAAAATGCAATTTCTGAGCTTAATTGCTTCTGTGTGTAGAGCAAAATTTTGGATAGTGGTGACAATAAAATACAACATAAATATATATACGTAAATACGTAATGTTGTAATAAAGCGCACAAATGACTAATTTAGAAACTTATTTTTTACTCATCAAAAACCTCAAAACTCTCTGCATCAGGTTTTTGCGGTTCGTGTGTGAAGGGATAGCCTCGAATGGCACTCCTATAGCTACTACTTGGCCTCGTAGCTTGCTCGCTACGCCTACGCTTAGCCTGTGGTTGGCAGTCAGAATAGTTTGCGATTCCGCAGAGTAGGGTAGTAGCACCTCGGCTCTATCCACAGGGTATATAGAGTCGTTTGGCTCGGCGGTAATAAATATATTATTTATACCATAAAAATCCACTTCCTTAGAGTACTGACCAGATAAGTAGAAGTTTCGTAGTGAAGCGGTGTCTTGCCATGTTATCCCCAAAGTGTTTTCTGCAAAGTCTCTATCAGATTCGCTGCCGCAGTCGATAAGGTCTTTGGCAAAATATGAACCGCTCATAAATAGTTTTCCCCCAAGGTCGAGGTAAGAGTTTATCTGGTTCTGCATAAGTAGCGGAATGGTTTTGAACTCCATTTGTCCGCTAAAGTCATTCAGCTTTCTATACTGTTTGCCGAGTATTATGTCGATCATATCATAAGGCATTATATCAATATTGCATTGCTCTACTGACTTCATCGACGATGATGAAAAAGCATAGCCAAGCTCTGAGAGAGCCATGCCATGAGTGAGCGGATAGTCGAACGTGTTGCCTTTGATGAATAGCATTTCGTAGTCGCCGTTAGATGCTCCGAAGCCGGGAGCGTAGTTGCTTTGGAACGGTTTGTGTAGGCTGAATTCGTATTGTGTGCCAGTATATGCAAAGTCGTTGATATATGGTATAGCCTGCTCCTCGTCTGGCAAAAAGCCTTTGTAGTTGCTCTCGTCGATGCTCTTGGCAGCAGAGGTTTTGGTAAAGCCATTTACCACAAGCACTTCGCCTTTGGCGTTTTTAGGATAGCAAACGCTCAAAATCTCGCTTGGGAAGCTCATACCGCCGTCGTTCATTGCCACGACTTTGAAGCTATAAATAGTATCCTCGCTTATTGGGATAATAGCTTGGGGTTCATAGACTACAAAGCCATTGTCCCAACCCTGCTCTTGTGGCTTTCCGAGAGGCATTCGTCGGGTGTAGATGATGTAGCTGTTAGGCTCTGCTGTCGGCTCTAAGTCGTCTGAGGTAGCCTGCCACGATAGGCGTACGGAGTGTTTGTGAGGCTTGGTGTCCTCATTCGAACTGTTTTTTTCAAGCAAAGCAGAAAAGCTATTTACCGCCAAAGGTTGAATGGTGCACTCTTCTGAGTTTTGGAAAGCGAGGAATTTTGCGATGCCTTTATAAATCGAGCGAGCCATCGTGAACTGGAAGTTTGGGTCGAGTCCGTAAGATAAATCGAGGAAGTTTTGATGGCTGAGGCATTCGAGAATCATCGATGGCACGTTTGGCATGCGGCTTTCGGCGTAGTTGGCGTTGTTTACCCCGCGAATGCTCCAATCCTTACTAAAGGTCTGAGATATGTCTCTCTTCATTTCGCTTAGGATAATGTTTGCCATATCGTATGAGGCATAACGGCTTTGGTGGTTTGGAAAAAGCGATGAGGCTTCTGACAGCATGGTAACTATACCCAAAGTTCCCACCACTTTTTGAGTGTCTATCCCAGCGTCGGAGTGCAGAGCGAGCGACAAATCCATTGGCACGCCAAGTCCTAAGGAGTCTGGACATTGAGACGAACCGCTGTTGAGCATG
>CAYFSY010000232.1:0-1907 GCA_964345905.1 uncultured Paludibacteraceae bacterium
TGTGAAGCGAAGTCTGGTCTGAGCCAAGCTCCACCTCTACGCCTCTCTCTGCAAGCCTCTCCCAAAGGTCAACCACATTGCCTTGGTAAGCAAACGAGATAACCTCTTTATTCTTTTTTGCCTCCAAAGCTCTATCAATCAGAGCATCGAGGTCTGTATAAATCTCATCGACCCAACCCTGATTATGACGCTTTTGTGCAGCGTGTGGGTTGATTTCGGCTGTAATAGAGACAACCTTAGAGATATTGCCCGCCTTTGGCTGAGCACCCGACATGCCGCCGAGTCCTGCAGTAACAAAGAGCATTCCGCGAGTATCCTTCTCGCCCTCTTTCAGACGCATTCGAGCGGCGTTCATCACTGTGATAGTGGTGCCGTGAACAATGCCTTGAGGTCCGATATACATGTAAGAACCCGCCGTCATCTGTCCGTATTGCGACACACCGAGTGCGTTGAATCGCTCCCAATCGTCTGGCTTAGAGTGGTTTGGCACAACCATTCCGTTGGTAACCACCACCCTTGGTGCATCTTTGTGCGATGGGAAAAGTCCAAGCGGATGACCCGAATACATTACCAAGGTCTGCTCGTCTGTCATCTTTGCCAAATACTGCATTGCCAAGCGGTATTGAGCCCAGTTTTGGAACACAGCACCGTTGCCGCCGTAGGTGATTAGCTCGTGTGGGTGTTGAGCCACAGCGTAGTCTAAGTTATTGTTTATCATCAGCATAATAGATGCTGCTTGGCGACACTGAGCAGGATATTCGTCGATGTGGCGAGCCTTCATCTCGTAGGTCGGACGCAGGCGATACATATAGATTCTGCCATAGGTGCGAAGCTCCTCGGCAAACTCCTCTGCCAGCTCAGCGTGGTGCTTTTTTGGGAAATAACGCAGTGCATTACGGATAGCCAGACGCTTTTCCTCCTCCGAAAGAATATCTTTACGCTTAGGTGCGTGGCTTACAGATGGGTCTAACTTCTGCTTTGGGTGTAAAACGTCAGGAATTCCCTCCAAAATCTCTCTTTGAAAATCTGTCATAATCTTTTATCTTATCTTTTTTTGTTTAATTTGCTTTTTTGTGGAAAAATCTCCCAAAGTTACTATTTTTTCTGTAAATAGCGAAGTAAAATAGAGTGTAATTTCTCTAAACACTTTATAATCAGCTCTCTTTCGGTGTTTTATTGCAAAACATTGCGATGATAATCGACATCAGTATATATAGCGTTATTATCCAAGCTAAAGCCTCTAGCTTCAGCACTATGAACAGGATAGCCGACACTACGATGAGCGTATATTGCGGGATATTCTCTTTCGGCGAAAAACTACGGAATTTAAGCGAAAACATAGGCAGTGACGACACGAGCAGAAGGCTTGTTGCCACCACCAGCGCCAAAGTGATATACGGATTTGCCGAAAAGAACTCTGCGTAGGCGTATGCCAGCCCACCCCAAAGTATCGCGTTGGCAGGTGTAGGCATGCCTATGAACGAGGTGGTTTGGCGGTCGTCGATATTGAACTTTGCCAAGCGAAGTGCCGAGAAGGCGGCTATCAGCAGCCCAAACCACGACACCCAACCGAGCGAGGCGGTCATAAGGCTTTTGGCAACCATGGCTGGTACAAGTCCGAAGCTGATGACATCAGCCAAAGAGTCGAGCTCCTTGCCGAGCGGCGAATAGGCTTTGAGCAGACGTGCCATAAAGCCATCTAAAAAGTCCAGAACGGCAGATAGCAGGATAAAAAACACCACCATCTTGTAATCCGCCTCGTAGGCAGCCACCACACCCATCGCTCCCGAACAAAGGTTCAGCAGGGTAATAGTATTTGGAATATGCTTTTTCATAAACGTATGGTATTAATTTTTTGAAGTACAAAGATAGCACTTTTTAAGGAATTAAGGAATTTAGAAATGTAG
>CAYFSY010000233.1:0-1892 GCA_964345905.1 uncultured Paludibacteraceae bacterium
GTCAACAGGGTAGCCTGCAAGCACACCGTTTTTCATGGCAGCTTGGAATCCTTTCTGAACAGAAGGAATATACTCTCTTGGGATGTTTCCTCCCTTTACCTCGTCGATAAACTGTAGAGAGCCTTCAAAGTCTGGGTCTGCAGGACCAACTTTTACTATAATGTCTGCAAATTTACCGCGTCCACCCGTCTGTTTTTTATAAACTTCACGAATTTCAACCTCTTGTCTGATGGCTTCTTTGTATGTAACCTGAGGCTTACCTTGGTTACATTCAACCTTAAACTCGCGTTTCAGACGGTCGATAATGATTTCCAAGTGAAGCTCACCCATACCAGAGATGATAGTTTGTCCTGTCTGTTCGTCTGTGCGAACTGTAAAAGTTGGGTCTTCTTCGGCAAGTTTGCCAAGTCCTACACCAAGCTTATCAAGGTCTGCCTGAGTTTTTGGCTCGACAGCAATACCAATAACTGGAGCAGGAAAGTCCATGCTTTCGAGTGAGATCAAGTGGCTCTCATCACATAGAGTATCGCCTGTGCGGATATCTTTGAAACCAACGCCAGCACCTATATCTCCAGCAGCGATACATTCAACTGAATTTTGCTTGTTTGAGTGCATCTGGAATATACGAGAGATTCTCTCTTTTTTACCAGAGCGAACGTTGTAGACATAAGAACCAGCATCTATTTTGCCTGAATATACGCGGAAGAAGCATAGACGGCCAACATATGGGTCTGTTGCAATCTTAAACGCCAGAGCACAAAGAGGTTCGTCCTCCGATGGTTTGCGGGTAAGTGTTTTGTTTTCGTCTCTTGGGTCTTTACCTTCTATCACTTCAGTATCGAGTGGAGAAGGAAGGTAAGCACATACCGAGTCGAGAAGTGGCTGGATGCCTTTATTTTTGAATGAGCTTCCGCATAGAACAGGGTTGATCTCCATGCCAACTGTTCCTTTACGAATAGCCGAACGTATCTCCTCCGCTGTGATAGTTGAAGGATCGTCGAAGTATTTCTCCATTAGTTGGTCGTCGAAAGAAGCTAGAGACTCGAGCATTTTGTCACGCCACTCTTCAGCCTCTTCTACGAAGTCTGCAGGGATCTCTTCTGCAGTATAGCCGGCTCCCATTGTTTCGTCTTTCCAATATAGAGCCTTCATTGTTACCAAATCTATAATTCCCTTGAAGTTCTCTTCAGCTCCGATAGGAAGTTGTATAGGGCAAGGATTTGAGCCTAATACCTCTTTGATTTGCTGAACAACCTCAAGGTAGTTTGCTCCAGATCTGTCCATCTTATTCACATAACATATTCTAGGAACATTGTACTTATCTGCCTGTCTCCACACAGTCTCAGACTGAGGCTCTACACCGCCAACTGCACAAAATGTAGCCACAGCACCGTCTAATATACGGAGTGAGCGCTCTACCTCAACAGTAAAGTCTACGTGTCCTGGGGTGTCAATAAGGTTAATTTTGTAGGTCTGATCGTTGTATTTCCAACGTGCAGTAGTAGCTGCAGACGTAATAGTAATACCACGTTCTTGCTCTTGAGCCATCCAGTCCATGGTGGCTGTGCCATCGTGTGTCTCACCTATTTTGTGAGTTAGACCAGTGTAGAACAAAATACGTTCAGATGTAGTTGTCTTGCCGGCATCGATGTGCGCCATAATGCCGATGTTTCTGGTGTAAGATAAATCTTGTTTTGCCATTGATTTTATATTTAAACTCCTTAAATTGCATTTATGAAAAAGAGTGCAAAGGTAGTGTTTTTTTTTTACATGACAAAGTTTTTTTGTCCCGGTATTGAAAAACTGTAGCTTCATGCAATATCAAAATTAACAATTATTTTTCCCGATTACGGATATTTTTTATAACTTTGTGGGTCAGAAAAAATGAACAG
>CAYFSY010000234.1:0-1512 GCA_964345905.1 uncultured Paludibacteraceae bacterium
GCATGCGGCGGAATTATTATTTACCACCTTTATAACTTTCTAAATTGAACTTACACCTTTGAAATTTGTATAAAAGCACATATATAGCATATAATCAATTAAATAATGTAAGAAAAATAAATTAAAATATTTGTATATACGAATGTTTTACTATATGTGCAAAAAATTATAACTCTATGCAGAGTTAATCAAAATAAATCACAGAAATCAAACAAATCAGAGTTCAGACGACTACACATAAAAAAGACGAGCCTACAAATTATATTCTGATTTTTTTGCAAAATAAAAACCCTCAATGGCTTAATTGACAGAAAAAAATATTAACTTTGCAAAATTGTAACAAGAATTATAATTAAAATCTTTTTTTAGATATGAGACCTTATAAATTTCAGACAAGCGGTAAAACGCGTACAGAACACGACCTTTTAGGTTACAAAGAGGTGCCGGAGGAGGCATACTTCGGTATTCAGACACTTCGTTGCATCGAGAACTTCGACATCAGCCGTCAGCTTATGATGGACTATCCAGAGTTTGTAAAGGCTTTTGGTATAGTAAAGATGGGTGCTATCAAGGCAAACAACAAGCTCGGCTTGGTAGATGACGAAAAGACCGACGCTATCGTAAAGGCTTGCCAAGAGCTAATGAACGGCAAGTATTGCGAATACTTCCCAATCGACCTCGTGCAGGGCGGTGCAGGCACAAGTGCAAACATGAACGCCAATGAGGTTATTGCAAACATCGCACTCGAATTCCTTGGCAAAAAGAAGGGCGACTACAGCGTAATCCATCCAAACGACCATATCAACATGGCTCAATCGACCAACGATGCATACCCAACAGCTATGCAGTTTGGTCTCTATATGCTTCATCAGCAGTTGGTCGAGAGGCTCGAGAACCTCGTGAAGTCTTTCAACAAGAAGTCAGAGGAGTTCTCTGATGTTATCAAGATGGGACGCACACAGCTACAAGACGCTGTTCCAATGACTTTGGGACAATCTTTCGGTGCTTTCGCCGACGCTATCACACACGAGAAGGAGCGTCTGGAGGCTGTCTCTAAAGAGTTCCTTAATATCAACATGGGTGCTACTGCTATCGGCACAGGTATCACAGCCGAGCCGGGTTACGCAGAGATTTGCACCGAGTATATCAAAAACATCACAGGTTGGGACATCGTCCTCGCAGACAACCTCGTAGAGGCAACTCACGACACATCTGCAATGGTGGCTTACTCTGTTTCGCTCAAGATGTTGGCAATCCGTCTCTCAAAGATTTGCAACGACCTCAGACTTATGGCTTCTGGTCCTCGTGCTGGTCTTTCGGAAATCAACCTGCCACCACGTCAGCCAGGTTCGTCTATCATGCCAGGTAAGGTAAATCCTGTTATCCCAGAGGTTGTAAACCAAGTTTGCTTCAAGGTAATCGGCAACGACACCACTGTTACTATGGCTTCTGAGGCTGCTCAGCTCGAGCTCAACGTGATGGAGCCTGTGTTGGTGCAGTGCCTTGTGGAAT
>CAYFSY010000234.1:1522-1873 GCA_964345905.1 uncultured Paludibacteraceae bacterium
GCGAGGTGGTAGAGCACTCTATCGGTATCGTAACCGCTCTGAAGCCATACATCGGCTACGCAAGCTCTACAGAGGTGGCAAAAGAGGCGCTGGAGACCGGCGCAAGCGTTTATAAGTTGGTGTTGGACAAAAAGCTTCTGACAAAAGAGCAGCTCGACACAATCCTCGACCCAAAACACATGATTCAACCTACAAAAATAGACTTATAAATCTAATTGAAGTAGGTAGAGATACCAAACAAAGGCAGACCTTATTGCTACAGCAGGGGTTTGCCTTTTGTTTTCCCTTGCATCTGCAGAAAATTTTTCTCGTTGTTTTTCAGAGTTTTATGTTATTTATTTAAAAAAAGTT
>CAYFSY010000235.1:0-1870 GCA_964345905.1 uncultured Paludibacteraceae bacterium
AATCTTTTGATCGCTTCTTGATAGACAATCAACCGTTACTTATTTATAACGAGTTCTGGTGAAGTATTTGTCAAATTGTGCTTGAGTTGCAAGTGCGATGCTTTTTGCTTCGTTTGCAGTTCTTAAAGCTTCATCAGCTTTCGCTTCTAAGTTTTGAGAAGCACAACCTACAGTGATTGCACCAAGAACAACTAATGCTGCTACTTTTACTAAGTTTTTCATTATATTTATTTCCTTAAAAAATAAAATAGTTAGAGATTTATAAACCGACTAACGATTTAATCAGTTAGTCTTTCCTATTTTGTAGTATATCCTTGCAAAATGCAAGATACCCTCTCTTAAATATCCTCAAATCTAGATCATCTAATCATCTGTTTTGATAAATATTTTTTGATAGCCCCATTTTTAGGTATTGCTTCTAGGGAAAAATGGGTATAATTAGCACCTTGTTTATTTTGAGAGTTTTAGCGCCATGCGCAACCAAATTACGCTCGTCTCCAAAATTGTAGGGATTTTTGTTACAAGCTTTAGTTTTACCTACTTAATTCCGATTATTATCTCTTACATCTATCATGATGGTCAGGCAAAGTATTTTTTTATCACTTTTTTGCTTACACTCGCCTTAGGATTGATGTTATGGATTCCATTTCATAAAACGGAAGGTAAACTCAAAACGCGTGACGGGTTCCTAATTGTCTCCCTCTTCTGGACAAGTCTGAGTTTTATCAGCTCCCTGCCCTTAATCATCTCACCGGCGGTAGAGCTTCCTGTGATTCATGCCTTTTTTGAAGCAACCTCTGGCTTTACCACAACCGGCGCAACGGTTCTGACTAATCTACAAGATCTCCCTAAATCAATTCTCTGGTATCGAACACAGCTTCACTTCTTCGGGGGGATGGGGATCGTTATCTTGGCCGTTGCCATTATGCCGCTACTCGGCATGGGGGGAATGGCGCTCTTTAAAGTAGAAGTCTCAGGCCCTATCAAAGAAGATAAACTCACTCCTAGAATTGCTCAAACAGCCCGCAATCTCTGGTCTGTCTATCTACTACTACTATTTGCTTGTATCATTACCTACTATATCGGTGGCATGGATCTTTTTGATGAGATTACCAATGGCTTTACGACTGTCGCTACTGCTGGATTCTCTAACTATGATGATAGCCTTGGGCACTTTGATAGTAAATTTATTGATATTACAGCGATTATCTTTATGTTTATCAGCTCAATTAATTTTACCACCCATTTCTTAGCCTTTAGACAAAAAAACTTTAAGCTCTATTTTGAGAGTAGTGAATTACGCGCTTTTGTTCTGATCTGCTTAACGGCTATTTTCCTTGTAGGACTCGGGCTGTATCAATTTAAAGTTTTTGATTCCATTGGCGACATTATCCTAGAAGCGACTTTTGTTGTCATTGCCATGATCACCACAACTGGCTTGGCTATTACAGATTTCAGCCAATGGCCCAGTTATCTCCCTATTCTCATTGTTTTTATCACTTTTATTGGAGGGTGTTCAGGCTCAACTGCCGGCGGTATGAAGGTGATTCGTATTATTTTATTAACCAAACAAGCCATGCGAGAGGTTAAACTCCTGATTCATCCCCATGGGAAGTTCCCGATTCGTCTTAATCGTAAAGTTGTACATCCGGATATCCTTGGTAGCGTTTGGGCTTTCTTAGGTATTTACGCATTTTCTACCGCAATCTTGACACTTATCATGACCGCTTTTGGACTCTCACCACTCGATGCTTTCTCAGCAGTTGCAGCGTGTTTGAATATTACGGGGCCAGGATTAGGGTTGGTCGCAAGCAACTATGGCGCACTCCCGGCAGGCGCTCTCTCAATGCTCATGTTTACTATGATTCTT
>CAYFSY010000236.1:0-392 GCA_964345905.1 uncultured Paludibacteraceae bacterium
AGGCCACCAAGGACGCCGGCACCATTGCCGGCCTGAACGTCAAGCGTATCATCAGCCGCTCTGTAAACCGCCTGCACGAAAACATCTTAGAAGCCATGGGCATTACCGAGATTGTCCGTCCTGAGTACGAGACTGCCGACCGCTGGGCGCTGAAGCTCTCTACCTCAGCCTACCTCGAGCTATTCGAGATAGCAAAGCACCACCATATCGCCGAAGTGCGTGTACCTCGAAAGCTTGTGGGCAAAAGCGTACAAGAGATAGAGTTTAATAAAAAATACGATGTGATTGTGCTGACCAAACTAAAGCAAGAGAACGAAACCAACAAAATCGGCGCACCAACCACCGTGATGAAGGCGGGCGACATCATCACCGCCGAGAGCGTTCTGAACGCC
>CAYFSY010000236.1:402-1859 GCA_964345905.1 uncultured Paludibacteraceae bacterium
CATCATCGTTGTTTACGGACACCGCAACAATATCCAACGGATGATTGACGAAAATAGTTGATTGTTGATATAAAAACCTCTGTGTGTTTTTTTTTGCAAAAAGGGAACGAATATACATCCGCTCCCTTTTTTTATTTTACAGCTAAACACCTATTTAATCTGCCAGCACCGAAGCCATACAGATAGAGTAGAACTTGGTATCTGCGCTATCTGAGCGAGAGGTAATCACCAGTGGCGAATCCGCTCCGTAAACCAAGCCAGCCATAGATGCGTTGCCAAAAGTCTGAGCTGTTTTGTAGAACACGTTAGCCGAGTCGAAGTCTGGGAATATAAGGATATCCGCATCGCAAAGCACAGCTGTGTCAATCTTTTTAACCTCGCCGCGCTCCTTGTCTATAGCAAGGAATATGTCGATAGGTCCGTCCATTATCACATCGCCAAACTCTCCCTGACGGTATAGCTCCATGATGTCCAGATAGTCCTGCATAAAGCGGATTTTTGGGTTCGCCACCTCTGTAGCGTGTATCAGAGCAATTTTTGGCTTTTTCACACCAAACTTATGAGCCGTCTCGATGGTGTATTTTATCATCATAATCCTCTGCTCCTTGGTTGGCTCTGGGATAATTGCAGGGTCTGTCATAAAGAGCAGCTTGTGATACATCGGAATATCGAAGCACGAGTTGAATGCCAGCACATTACCCGGTGTGTGGATACCCTGCTCCTTGTTGAGCACAGCGCGAAGTATCACGTCGGTGTTTACCAAGCCCTTCATCAGCAGGTCTGCCTCACCGCGTTTTACCATAAGCGTAGCCTCTGTGGTGGCTTGAGCAGCGTCGCCGTCGCAGTTTACAATGTGCCAAGAGTCTTTGTACTTGTCCATCTTTGTGCCAAACTCCTTGGCAATAAGCTTCTCTACCTCCTCCTTCTTACCAACAAGGGAAGCCTCTACAAACCCCTCCTCTACAGCAGCCATTACAGCCTCTAGAGAGTGAGCGTCAAGTGCATTTGCCAAAGCGAGTCTGCGGCGTTTGCCAGACTCTTTTAGGTGCTTTTTCAGTTCTTCAAAATTTTTGATAGCGTCCATACGATTTATTATTTTTTTAGTTATAAAATTCTTTTCGGGAACTCTCCTTTCTCGGTGTGCAAAGTTACTATTTTTCTACGAATTTTCAAGTTAAAGCCCTCATATTTTGCCTAAAACTCTAAGGAAATTTCCTCCCATGATTTTTGCAATATCACTGCTCTGGAAGCCCTCTCTCAAGAGCTCTTTAGTGATGTTTATCAGTTCGTTTTCTGAGCGGCAACCGAGTATCTCGCCGCCACCGTCGAAGTCGCTGCCCACTCCCACGTAGTCCACCCCCACAAGCTCTACCTCGTGCCTTATGTGACTTACAGCATCTTTTACGCTCGCCAGTCCATCTTTTCGTAGGAAATGTTTGTAGAGGCAAATCTGCACC
>CAYFSY010000237.1:0-285 GCA_964345905.1 uncultured Paludibacteraceae bacterium
CATTACACTACAAGGCAATCATCTCCTTTCGGACTGCAAAAGTAATACTTTTTTCTGACTTAGGCAAATGCTTTGCGTTTTTGTCAGGATATTTTTTGCTACCTTTGCCAAAAATTTAGAGAAAAAGCGATATGAGACACTTGTTTAGAAACGACTATTCGGAGATTTGCCACCCCGCTATACTTCGAGCCATAGAGCGAGCAATGGACGAACAAAACGTAGGCTATGGGCTCGACCGCCACTCGGAGCAGGCTGCCCGGAGGATACGGGACATTTTCGGCTGTC
>CAYFSY010000237.1:295-1835 GCA_964345905.1 uncultured Paludibacteraceae bacterium
GCCGAGGTCCTCGAGCGCGCGGCGGCGCTGACCAACGCCGAGCTCGGCGTGCTGGAGCCCGATATGGCAAAGGCCATCGTCGCGGTCTGCGACGAGATTCTGGCGGGCCAAAAGGACGATCAGTTCCCGCTCGTCGTCTGGCAGACGGGCAGCGGCACCCAGACCAACATGACTATGATTTCCTCTGCCTTGCGAGACTTCGAGGCAGTCGTAGCCGTAGATACCGGACACATCAATGTCCACGAGACCGGTGCCATAGAGGGAAGCGGGCATAAGGTCATAGCCGTGCAGGGCAGCGACGGCAAGCTATACCCCGCCGATGTAGAGCGTGTACTGCACCGCCACGAGGACGAGCATTGGGTAAAGCCGCGAATGGTCTATATCTCAAACTCAACGGAAATTGGCACCGTCTATACCAAGCGGGAGCTTGAGGAGCTTTACCGCTTCTGCCAAAGCCACGACCTGCTACTGTTCATCGACGGAGCGAGGCTCGGCGTGGCACTCACAAGCGAGGCAAACGACCTCAAGCCTCAGGAGCTCTCGCGGCTCTGCGATGCCTTCTACATAGGCGGCACCAAAAACGGCTTGATGTACGGCGAGGCGTTGGTGCTTCTGAACCCCACGCTAAAGCCACACTTCCGCTGGCAGATAAAGCACAAAGGTGCCATGCTGGCAAAGGGCTACCTTACGGGCATTCAGTTCGATGAGGTTTTCCGCGACGGCTTATACTTCCAGCTGGCACAGAACGCCAACGACAGAGCCAAAGAGATTTACGAAGGACTCAAAACTCTCGGCATCAGCGTGGACTACTCGCCAACCAATCAGCTATTCTCAAATATGAAAAAGAGCGATGCTCTGCGGGTGTCCCGAGAGTTTGGCTGCGAGGTTTGGGAGGATTTAGGCGACGAGGCTATAATCCGCTTCGTTACCTCATTCGCCACCACCAAGCAGCACGTAAGCGAGTTGTTGGAGTACTTTCAAGAAAGTTAGAAGGTAGAAATCTGAAATTAGAATTGTTTTTTGACCCCATCCCCAGCCTTTCCCCACAAGGGAAGGGTGTTGATTTTTGTTCGATTAAAAAGCACCTTCTCTTGCGGAGAGGGCGGTGGAGAGGTTGCTGCAGGGGGAGATTTGGAATTTGTCTTGTGTTTTTTCTTAAGAAACTTCCGTCTGCCGACTTCGGACTTCTGTCTCACAGTTAAACAATTCAACGCTTAAACAATTCAACAATTCATTAAACACTACACATTAAACGAAAAAATTCGTATCTTTGCACCTCAATTAAAAAATTATACCGATTTTTATGAAAAAATTCTGCGTAATTGACACCATTACTGGTTGGGTAGTATTTGCCATAGCAGCAGCTACCTACCTCCTGACCATCGAGCCAAGTGCATCATTTTGGGACTGTGGCGAGTTTATATCCACCGCCAACAAGCTACAAGTAGGACACCCACCCGGAGCACCATTCTTTATGCTCATGGGCAGAATTTTTGCAATTTTTGCATCAGACCCCTCTCAGGTAGCGATGATGGTCAAT
>CAYFSY010000238.1:0-1820 GCA_964345905.1 uncultured Paludibacteraceae bacterium
TGCAGGACACATCTCTAAAGGCTTGGTAATGGCTACAATGGCGCCAATCGTCGGGGGCGTAATACTCTGCTACAGAGGCAGATACCTTTTAGGGGCGTTTCTGACATTGCTCTTTGTTGGGCTAAATGTGGCTTGGGGGCATCAGCAAATATCGTACTACCTGTTGCTTACGCTTCTGATACTTTTTGTAGTTTATCTGATTTATGCTATAAAAGAGAAAACTTTGCCACAATTTGGCAAGGCTACGGCTGTGCTTATCATTGCAGCACTTTTGGCTATAACTCCATCACTTGGAGCATTGCTACCAACTATGGACTATGCGAAAGAGTCGATGCGTGGCGGTTCGGTTCTAAAAAACGATGCTAATGGCAAAAAAGAGAGTTCGGGTTTGGATATCGACTACGCTTACCAGTGGAGCTATGGCAAAGCAGAGACTTTTACGCTCTTGATACCAAACTTTGCGGGCGGCAGCTCTACCTACAAGGTTGGCGAGAATAGCGAGACCTACAAGGCGCTTCTGCCTACGGGGCAGGCTCGCGAATACTCAAAGTCGATGCCGATGTATTGGGCTGATAATGAATACAAAACATTCACTTCGGGCACTGTGTATGCCGGTGCAATCATCTGCTTCTTGTTCGTTTTGGGCTTGATAATCGTAAGACGACAAGAGAAGTGGTGGATACTCTTTGCCACAATACTTTCGATACTGCTCGCTTGGGGACGAAACTTCTACGGCTTCAACGACTTCCTATTCCATTACCTTCCGCTCTACAACAAGTTCCGCACACCAGAAATGGCTCTGATTATTGCCAACATGACCATGGTAATCTTGGCTGTTTTGGCTCTAAAGGAGTTGATAGAAAAGTACAAGACAAATCCTAAATATTACCAGAAATCTATCTACATCGCTGCAGGCGTTGTGGGCGGAATATGTGCGTTCTTTTGGCTTTTCGGCGGTGCGCTTTTCGACTTTACCTCAAATGCAGACAAGTCGATGCCAGAGTTCCTGCAAACCGCACTTGTAGCTGACAGAAAGGCGATGCTACGCGGCGACTCGTTCCGTAGCTTGGTGTTCATACTGTTGGCGGCGGCTCTGCTTTGGTTCTATATCAGAAAGCCATTCAAAGAGAGCTATCTTGTGATTGCAATTTGTGTTTTGGTGTTTATCGACCTTTGGAGTGTGGATAGACGCTTTATTGGAGCGGATAAATTTGTGTCAAAGAGCTATGCTCAGGAGTTTGTGCCAACTCAGGCAGACAACATAATTCTGCAAGATAAAGATGTGAGCTACAGGGTTTTCAACCTCACTACCAGCACCTTCAACGAGTCGAACACATCGTATTTTCACAAGTCAATTGGCGGATATTCGCCTGCGAAGCTGCGTCGCTACCAAGACCTGATAGACTTCTATCTGGGCAACATTGCAGAGATGAATAGGCTGTTCCAAGCCGTCAGTCAGGCTCAGGGCAACTTTAGCCAAATCCCTGCCGATGCATTCCCAGTAATCAATATGCTCAACACTAAATACCTGATTATGCCTACTCAGCAGGGCGGTGTGCCTGTGCTGAACACTCACGCTTTGGGCAACTCTTGGTTTGTAGATAGCGTAATGGTGGTGGATACGCCAGACGACGAGATTAGAGCGATTGGCACGATAAATACGGCTCGTGTGGCAACTTTCGATAAGTCGCAGAGTGCGGCACAGCTTACCGTTAGTCCCGCTCTGGCAGCGGACTCTACTGCAAAAATCTCTTTGACAGACTACAACAATCCGGGCTACCTTATCTACCAGAGCCACAGCCAAGAGCCACGTTTGGCGG
>CAYFSY010000239.1:0-1811 GCA_964345905.1 uncultured Paludibacteraceae bacterium
CGGGAACTCGCCATCTTTTTGCAGAGAGGTGTGGAAAGTGATAAAATCGCTCTGCTCCGCAATGCTCTGCAAGCCTACAAACTCCGAAGGGTAGCCCTCTTTCTCTTTCGGCGGATCGTTTAGCAAAACCCTCATTCCAAGCAGGTTGGCCATCTTCTCTACCTCGTGCCCCATGTGCCCGTAGCCGACTATTCCGAGAGTTTTACCTCGCAAATCTAACCGCTGCTCTCGAGCCCAAAGAGCCAAAACCGACCCAACGTACTGGCAAACCGACGAGGCGTTGCAGCCATGCGCCACATACGCCTTGATGCCGCTCCTTCGGCAATAGTCCATATCAATATGCTCATAGCCAGAGGTTGCCGAAGCCACCATCTTTACGCGTGTACCCGCAAGCAGAGCCTCATTGCAACGAGTGCGTGTGCGGACTATAAGGCAGTCTGCATGAGTGAGTTCAGAGTGAGTTATATCTACCGCATCAAGGTACCGCACCTCCGCAAACGGCTCGAATAGTCCCTCCCAAAAAGGTATGTGCTTATCTATTACGATTTTCATCTACAAAACAAATTTTGGTAAAAATACATATTTTTCGGCAAATAAAGTGTAATTTTGCAGTAAAATTGGGTAAAAGAGTGACCGAAAAGAGTGTTAAAAATAGTTTCCGAAAGTCCGAACGCTTGAATAGCAAAAAAGCAATCGGACAGTTGTACCAGAGCGGTAGAAAGTTCTCGCATGGTGCAATTTTTGCTGTTTACACGCTCACTCCTGCCGAAAAGGGGGAAGCCAAGGTACTGATTTCTGTCCCCAAGCGGCTGATGAAAAAAGCGGTGGATAGAAACTACGCCAAGCGCCTTATCAGAGAGGCGTATCGGCTGAATAAGCACACGCTTACAGAGAAGCTATCTGCGGGGAACTTGTCACTCAACCTTGCTCTGCACCTTACCCATAGAGACGACGTCTGTTTCGAAAAGGTAAAGCAGGATATTTGCCATATAATCAGAACATTAGAAAAGAGAGTAGATGAAAAAGCTTCGTAAAATTCTGCGCCAGATATGGATAGTGCCTATCATATTCTATCAGCGAGCTATCTCGCCGATGTTGCCATCATCGTGCCGCTACACACCTACCTGCTCGCAATACACCATCGAGGCGATACGCAAGCACGGCATCCTGAAAGGCACATGGCTCGGGATAAAGCGAATCCTACGCTGCAACCCTTGGGGTGGACACGGCTATGACCCGGTGCCTTGAGGGTGTTGAGTGTTTAGTGTCATTTTCCTTTTGTCTGAACCATGATTCCTTTGATTTTTATGATTGATATGATTTTTTATTCCGCCAAACCCAGCTCCATCTCTTGCGGAGAGGGCGGGGGGTGAGGTCAAAAAACGGGCGAAAAACTTTTCGCCTCTCTACATTTTTCTAAAAATTTGTAGGTTTATAATTATCATATTTATAAATTATTTCGTAACTTTGTTGCCTATTATAAAATAAAACTTTCTCTCAAAAAAAAATATAAGCTATATGGTAACAGAAATAGACGGAATATACTACCTACTAAATGATGAGGACAGCACCGCTGTAGTAACATATAAAAACTACCCTTTTAAGCTGAGTTTCAAAGTAAGCTACATGGGCTCAGTAGATATCCCACCTTGTATAAATTACAATGGAAAAAGTTATAGTGTTACATCTATTGGAGGGGGAGCTTTCAAAGGGTGCAGTGGACTGACGGAGATTAAAATACCTGAGAGCATAACAAAGATTGGAGAATGGGCTTTCTCAGGGTGCAGTGGACTGACTGAAATTAAAATACC
>CAYFSY010000240.1:0-1784 GCA_964345905.1 uncultured Paludibacteraceae bacterium
ATTGATACAAAATAACTTACAAAGATAATTCTTTTCTAAAGTTATCTTGAACCTAGATTAATATCCTCTTGCTGCTCTGTCCTCACATAAAGCAGGTAGTTGCCGTCAGCAGTAGCTTTATAGCTCATGATTCTATTATTCTTACCCAGACTGATTGAGTGCTCGCCTATCTCTTGGTATGGTAGCTCAGTTTTCTTATCGTCGGTAGCCTGCCTCTTTTGTCCACAGCAAGCCACCAGCAGCAGTAAAGTCAATATTAAAGATATTTTTTTCATAACTTGCATTTACAAACGTTTTTTCTGCCAATTTTTAGAACTTCCTCGATGCCATTTTTGTTGAATTTATCCAACAACTCGCCGACACTGTTTTGTTTCTTAAACTCCAACTCTTCTGAATAGAGCGGTATTAGTGTGTAGATGTCAATTTGTTTGTTGTCTTCGAGAGATATTGTTGTAAACTCTTCAGAAAGTTCGATTGAATGTGCCAACATCACTGAATTAAACCCGACTCCTTCAGCAAACTCCTCCATATCAGAAAATTGGAATGTATGACCGAAGCCAAACCAACTATTGTTTTCGTGTGGAGACATCATGATTTCTTTCATCAGCCTTATTGGCCAATAGTTCCGTTCATCTTTAAAGGATTCAAAATTCATATTCCACTCTTTAGGTAATAGAAACATTACCTCCGCATATTCCGATGAGTCGATATTTTCGGGGACATTCATAGGTAATGCACTCATGCCACAACTCAAGAGAATATGAAATGGTCTATCCTCATTTGCCTCTATGAAATAGATGTCTCGATGAATTATCTCTGATTTTATTTCGTCAAAAACGTTAATCTCGTCGCTTTCATCGAAAAATTGGTCTAAATGATTATCAATGACCTCTACGCTATTAGGAATTTCGTTTTTCATTTTTGTCTTTTTATAAGTTAGAAATTTATTTCCACAAAGGTACATTTTTTTTGCGACAAAAAAAGCCTCCGACAACGAATTGTCGAAAGCTCCCTTATTATGAAAAATACTTTTGTTTCTTTTAGAAACGGAAGTGTGCAAATGCACGGTTCGCTTCTGCCATACGGTGTATCTCCTCTTTACGCTTGAATGCACCACCTTGGCTGTTGAAACCATCTACAATCTCTGCAGCAAGTTTCTCTGCCATTGTGTGTCCAGAACGTTTACGAGCAAAAGCGATAAGGTTTTTCATAGAGATAGCCTCTTTTCTGTCGGCACGAATCTCCATTGGCACCTGATATGTAGCACCACCCACACGACGAGATTTAACCTCTACAAGCGGAGTGATGTTGTCCAAAGATTTTTTCCAAATCTCAAGCGGAGTCATATCCTCTTTTGGCATCTTTTTAGCAACATTCTCCAGAGCTGAATAGAAAATGTCGTATGCGATACTCTTTTTACCGTCATACATAAGGTGGTTCACAAACTTTGTTACCATCACCTCTCCAAACACTGGGTCTGGCAGAACAACTCTCTTTTTTGGTTTTGATTTTCTCATTTTTACTTAAAACTTTAATTTTTTGTTTTTGTCTTGGCTGCCTATTTTTTAGTCTTCAATGCGAGAAACATTTACTCAACCTATCTTCACCAACAATCAAAAACTGATTAAAAACTTAATTTAATTTTTTAGGCTTTCTTTGCTTTTGGACGCTTAGCACCATATTTGCTTCTGCGTTGTGTGCGTGAAGCTACGCCTGCTGTATCCAAAGCACCTCTTACAACGTGGTAACGAACACCGGGCAAGTCCTTAACCCTACCGCCACGG
>CAYFSY010000241.1:0-1771 GCA_964345905.1 uncultured Paludibacteraceae bacterium
TTGGGTTTTTCGTCCGCTATCTGCTTTGTCATGGCCGCGTCGTAGGTCTTCTCCTCTACGCTGCGGATTACTCCCATTGCCACAGGCATCTCTGGGTAACGCATCTGAGCGAGTTTCAGGTGCAGTGTGTAGTCCTGCTCTTTGGCGTTGTGCACCAATATATCCTTCTCTGTTATGCCGTTTTCGCCGATTTTTACCACCTTTAGGTTAAATCCGTCGAGCACCAAGCCTTTGTCGCGGTTTGCTCCGAAAATCATCGGTTTGCCGTGCTCCAACACTATTGTATGCTCAGCACGATTCTCTTTTGACGAGATATTGGCGTGGGTGCCGTTGTTGAAAATCACACAATTGACGTAGCACTCTACCAGTGAGGTCCCTCTGTGCTGCTCTGCAGCCACAAGCACCTTGTTTGAGGTATCGAAATCGACATCTATTAGTCTGGCAAAGAATGTAGCTCCCGCTCCAAGTGCCAATGCAGCAGGCTCAAACTCACGCTCGATAGTGCCGTAGGGCGATGTTTTCGACACAAAACCCTTTGGCGAGGTGGGCGAGTATTGTCCTTTAGTCAAGCCATAAATTCTATTGTTAAACAACAGCACATTCATATCCACGTTGCGACGAATGCTATGGATAAAGTGGTTGCCGCCGATAGCGAGGCAGTCGCCGTCGCCGGTAATCTGCCAAACGCTGAGGTTCGGATTTGCCATTTTTACGCCGGAGGCGATTACGCCGCCACGTCCGTGGATGGTGTGGAAGCCGTAGGTGTTCATATAGTATGTCAAACGTGATGAACAGCCGATACCAGATATTACCGCAATATCTTTTGGTGCAACGCCTATTTCAGCCATTGCCTTATGTAGAGATGCCAAAACTGCGTGGTCGCCACAACCGGGGCACCACCTTACTGCAACATTACTTTTATAATCTTTATTGGTAAGCATAATCAGGTCTGTTTTTTAGATTTTTTCAATTTGCTCAACTAACTCCTCTGTAGTAAATGGTTGAGCCTCAAGTTTATTAATCTGGTGGAACTTCACACCCTCAATCTTTGTACGCAGGAATGTAGCCAGCTGTCCGCTATTGATCTCTGCTACCACAACGTTTTTGTATTGTCGGATAGTCTCCTCTGTTCCCTTAGGTAGTGGGTTGATGTAGTTTAGATGCAGGTGAGCTACCTTTTTGCCACTCTCATTTAGGCGGTTTACAGCACAGCGTAGGTGTCCCAGCGTGCTTCCCCAGCCTATCACGAGTGTGTCGGCTTGCTCGTCGCCCTCTATCTTTGCCTTAGGAAGCTTGTCTGCAATATTTTCGATCTTTTCGGCACGAGTCTTTATCATCTTTTCGTGGTTCTTGCCGTCAGTAGATATCACTCCAGTCTGGTAGTTCCTCTCCAGTCCACCAATGCGATGCATAAAGCCTTCGCGTGAAGGTGTAGCCCAATATCTAACATCACTCTCGGTGTCTCTCGAGAGTCCGTTGAACTTACCACTTAGCTCCTCTGGTGCATAGTTTGGCTTGATTTCAGGCATGTCGCTAAGTTTTGGAAGTTTCCAAAGTGATGAGCCGTTGCCTACAAATGCGTCTGTGAGTAGCACCACAGGTGTCATATTCTCCAGAGCGATTTTAGCCGCCATGTAGGCGTAGTAGAAGCAGTCTGCTGGTGTAGATGCTGCCATTACCACAGCCGGACTTTCACCGTTTCTGCCGTATAGAGCCTGCAGTAGGTCTGTCTGCTCGGTCTTGGTTGGCAGTCCTGTCGATGGTCCGCCAC
>CAYFSY010000242.1:0-1768 GCA_964345905.1 uncultured Paludibacteraceae bacterium
TACTAGTTATTCAAAATAATTTAAACACAAGACCGCGAAAAACGCTTTTTTTCAATTCGCCAGCTTCTTTTTTTTATAACTTTGCCAGTTGAATCTATAGGGTGTGAATATTGATTTTTTTTTTGTATCTTTGCCAAAAGTTTAGAGTAATTTTAGAAAAAAGTATTAAACGTATGATATACAAATTCCTATTAATTTCTGATGAGGTGCCAAACTTCGAGCGTGTAATCGAGATTGATTCAGACGCTACTTTCCTTGAGTTTCAGAGAGCAATAATAAAGTCGGTAGGCTTTGAAGATTTAGCAATCAGCTCTTTCTTTATCTGTAATGACGATTGGGAAAAAGAGCGTGAGATAACTCGTGTAGATATGGGTAGCGATTCGGCGACCCACATATACCTTATGGAGGAGACAAGGCTTAGCGACTTCGTTGAAGATGAAGGACAAAAGCTCATGTATGTGTTTGACATGCTGACTGAAAGGGCGTTTTTTATCGAATTAAGAGAGGTTACGTATGGTAAAAACTTAAAAGCTCCGAAGTGTACGCTGTCAAATGGTAAGCCTCCGAAGCAGGAGACAGACATTGAAGAGGTTTTGGCAGAGATGCAGAAGAGTGTTCGTCCTGTTGGAGACTTCGATGGGGACTTCGATGATGAGGTTGGCTACAACGATGACGAAATTGATACAGAAGGATACACAAGTATAGACGACTTAGACGAGAGCTGGCGATAAGTAGCTCTTAATGAAATAGATACGGCACTGCTTGAGATTGGAAAGTTCTACAATCATTTACCGAACCGAGTAGTCAGGTGGCTAATGGCGGGCTGCGACCCTCCATAAGAGGGTTATCCTTCGGACGGCAGATTACAAAGGCAACCAAAGACGCTCAAATCCTACATAGTTAGGGATTTTCTCAACAAATAGCAGTGCTTTTTTTGTGTCCAGAGCTCAATCACTGTAAATTAAATCTACAAAATACTAAATTTTGTTTTGTTAAATCAATCTCTTTTTATATCTTTGTACGGTAATATAAAATATTTTTTAGTAAAAATTAAAACCACAAAAGAAAATGAAAAAGCTGTTTAGTTTCGGAATGCTATTTGTAGCATTGGCAATTTGCTTTACTTCTTGTAAAAGAGAAAAGAGTGAAATTGATGAAAGCCTCTATTGCCACGATATTTACCTGTTAGATGACTTCAGTAAAATGGTTGAAAATAAAGATTTAATCATTAGAGCACAAGAGGCAAAAGAGTGGAAACTTATGAGGGATACTACTGATAGTATTGGAGTTGCTTATCTTACATTTATACCAAAAGAAGTAGAAAATGACAAGTATTTTTACTACATGCATTACCTCTATAAAACGTTACACGATTATTGTTGGGTAGCGGGATATGCTTGGCTCGAGTTAGGAACTATGAACAAAGATGTAGCTAAACAACTTTTAAACACCTATGGGTTTACTAAAGATCAAGTGTTTGGAAATATTGAAGGAGCTTTTGTTTATCAAGGTTTGCACCCAACACGTAAAATTCGTATGGTATTAAAATGGGAACCATACAATGGAGAATATGAGAAAATCACAGTAAATTTTGCTCCTTATTAAATAAAATAAGACTTAAAGTATAATGGCGAGCCTACGGGTTCGCTTTTTTTTTCGCCTAAATGCTTTTATAAAACGACTGCCCGAGCGGCATTGCTGAAGGCTCGGGGCACCCACACGACGAAGGGAGCGTTAAAAACGATATCCGATTCATTCGCACGGATGT
>CAYFSY010000243.1:0-1749 GCA_964345905.1 uncultured Paludibacteraceae bacterium
TTTCGAGGATACCCTGAAGCACGAAAAGGTAGTTACCAAGATGCTCAACGACCTAAACGCTCTAGCGATAGCCGAGCACGACTATGCTCTGCAAAACCGCCTACGCTGGTTTATCGACGAGCAGGTAGAGGAGGAGGAGACCGCCAGCAAGTATATCAACAACCTGAAGATGATAAAAGATAGCGGTGTAGGACTCTATATGCTCGATAAAGAGATGGCTACGCGCACTTACTCTACACCTGAGCCTTTGGCTGGTAGCGAGGATTGATACACTTTTAAGATCGAATATGAATTATTGTGGGAATGAGTAAAAACTCATTCCCCTTTTTTGTCCACCGATAATGGTAAAAAAACAGAGGAAAATTTCATTTTTCCATCCCAAAACTCCCAAAAAAGTATTACCTTTGTGGCATAAAATTTAAATAATGATTAGTTGTAAAAAAAAGAATTTTATGAGAAAATTATTTTTATCAGTAGCAGTTATACTGCTTTCGCTCAGCGCATTGGCACAAGACCACAAGCAAAATGAAGTTCAATTTGAGGTAGGAGAAGCTTTGAATATTTACAGTGACTACATTGCCAATACTTCGCAAAGTACGTCACCAAGTCTTTCGCTCGGTTATTACCGTTTTGCTACAAAGAGTATAGCCTACGGATTTACTGTTGGTTACATACAGACAGATGAAGTCTTTACTACTGCTACATATTTACAAGCAGGCGACACTTATTTTAATGACATGAATTCTTTCTTTTTTGCTCCTACCTTTAAGTGGGCATACTACAATAAGCCTACTCTACAGATGTATCTGGGTGCACAGATTGGCTTGATGTTCAACAGATCTACAATACGTTTAAATGAAAGATTTTTAGATAACGAAGAGACGTTTAAGTTTACAAGAACAAGTCCGTACGGACAGTTTACAGCTTTTGGCATCAGCTACGGACGTGATTTCTATATCGGTGCTGAACTCGGTTTCGGACACAAAGGAATGATAAACCTTACGGCGGGATATAGGTTCTAATCTGTTTTTAAGAACAAAGAAAAAAAAGAAGACACTCGAAAAGTTTCGGGTGTCTCTTTTTATTATTAGTTTTATTACAATAAGTTTATAGGTTTGGATTAACCTTGTTCCACTCTGCAATTGGAGGAACGATGTTGAGAGTTACAAGCTCATCACGCATCTTGCACAAGTGCTCGTAGCTTTGGTCGAGCATAGCCATCTCTTCGGCTGTGCCTTGTGGCATCTTGTAGCTACAGCCGTTCTTGTCGAGGGTTGTATCCATCGCCATCATGATGTTTTTGTACTTTTCGTTGTTCACGTAAGTGCCAGAAGGCCAATCGAACTTCTCGCCACCCATCACGGCACGAATCATCTCTACCGATAGGTAAGAAGGGCTCTGGAACGAAGAGCGACCGCGTAGCTTGATGATAGTAGCTCCGCCTTTGGTAACGTCAGTCTTCATCTGCTCCCACTCCTCTGCTGGGAATTCAGCTGTGCCAACAAGAGATGTAAGTGGCTTGCCAGCGATAGTAACGTGGCTACCGAAAACTGCCATCTGCTCGCCGTGTCCGCCGTATGTAGTGCAACCCTTCACTTCGCTCTGCATTACGCCGAACTTTTTAGCCAAAGCACTCTGCAAACGAGTAGAGTCGAGACCTGCAAGAGTAGTAACCTGCGAAGGCTTCAAACCTGAGTAAAGAAGTGTTACCAAGCCAGTGATGTCTGCTGGGTTGAATATGATGATTAC
>CAYFSY010000244.1:0-1740 GCA_964345905.1 uncultured Paludibacteraceae bacterium
GGGGGTTAGGTATAGGAGCCTTGCTGTTGCATAAGATTCTGCCATACTCCATCTGGTGTCTATCAATAAGTCTGGTAGCATTGCCTTTTGTCGCTATAGGGTGGTGGTTGAAGAGCTATAAGGTTACAATACCTATTTATATTAAAATATTTTTGGTGGTCTGTTGGATATATGTAATTATAAAAATGATAGTAGTGGATATGTACGAATACCGTTGGGATTTTTATCCTCTAAATGTATTGGGAGCCTTTGGGGGAACTTATATGTTATACCTCGTTAGTTCATTTATAAATAAAAATCTAAAATATGTTACTAAGGTGCTTTCATATCTGGGTGTTATATCGCTTGCTGTTTTGTGTTTTCATAATTTCGAAATAGATACACATCTTAGGAATCGTATCTTAGCGTTTGCTCCTATAGAGTTTTCTTATTGGTCTAAGGTTGTATTTAGCTATGTTATAACAATAGTGATGGCAGTTGCAGCAACTAAATTACCTGTTTTAAAAAACATCTATAATCCAAAATAAAAGTATGACACCTCGCGTTTCCATCCTAATGCCTTGCTATAACAATGCTCTCTACGTGGCTGAAGCTATCGAGAGTATGTTGAATCAGACTTTTGCCGATTTTGAGTTGATAGTTTTAGACGACTGTTCTACCGACAATTCGCGTGAAATAATTGAAAGTTTTGCAGACAAACGCATCGTCTATCATTGTAACGAGCAGAACCTTGGACTTGCCAATAACTTAAATATTGGTCTAGATTTGGCACGTGGTGAGTTTATCGCTCGTATGGATGGCGATGATATTTCTTTACCTGAAAGGTTACAAATCCAGGTTGATTTTTTAGATAACAATCCTAATATTGATTTGTGTTCGTGTGGATTGGAGAAGTTCGGAGAAGAAACAGAAGTTTGGATACGTGACCCAGACCCGGAGCAGGTAAAAATTACGATGATGTTCTTTTCGCCTATACTTCATGCAAGTTCGGTATGGCGAAGGGAAAAGTTTGAAAAACACGGGTTGAGATATAATCAAGATGCTTTTCCTGCCGAAGATTATGACCTATGGGCAAGAGCTGTGGCGAGTGGCTTAAAGCTGGTAAATATCCCACAAGTGCTCTACAAGTATCGCATCCACGGTGTACAGGTAACCAAGACAGACGACAGAACGGAGGTCAGAGATAAGCAAATTCGTTTGGCCTATTTGCAGCATGCTATGCCATCTCTTAGAAAAGATGATGCTCTGCGTTTTATAGAGCTTACCAAAACCAAGGATTTAAGAAGGCAAGACCTGATGGAGCTGAAGTCTATAATTAAGAAAATAGTAGAAGCTAATAGAGATAGCTCTTTTTTTAATCATATAAAATTGACAAAAAGATTGAGTCGATATTATCAATCGCGACTCTTTGTTTTTCTGAAGGATAAACCAAGAACACTATCGGACATCAACATGTTGCCAGATTTGCGTATTGGACAACTTGTTAAGTTGTTAATGGGTTTGTAAAAATATATAAAGTAGCATATAGGTTGGTAAATACTTGTCTTTAAAATATACTTTTTTAGTAAGTATTAATAAAAAATCTTAATTTTGCAGAATGATACCGAAATTCTCTATAATAATACCCGTTTATAACGTAGAAAAATATCTACGTGATTGTCTTGACTCTGTTTTAAATCAGACTTACCAAGGCAATTATGAGGTTATTTGTGTAAATGATGGTAGCACGGATGGTAGTTT
>CAYFSY010000245.1:0-1678 GCA_964345905.1 uncultured Paludibacteraceae bacterium
AAACATGAAGTAATCTGCGTTAATGGAAATAACACACTGGTAGGAGAAGCACGCTTTCTAATAGATGTCACAGCTTATAAATCAGGACACCCAGATAAGCCTGTGCCATTCCAATTGGTTGTGTTTGATGCAGAAGCAACAAATTTAATGAATCTTCAACACAACTGGCCAGAGCACATACAGTTTACAGACCTAAAAGGTGGAGGATTCCGCTCGCTCGAAAAAACCGGTACAGGTAATTATGACGAAACTATAACCTATACAAACAATGGCTTTACTCGAACAGATCTAAAAAAAGTAGAGCTAAGCTCAGATAATCTTACCCTTCGCTACAACTATACTCAAAATGTGGACTATATGGCTCCAAGTAATGTAAACGGATTGTTTGAAACCATCGACTACGCTCGCTCTAATCACTCTGTAGAGGTAAGTGTAAAAACACCTAGTGGTGGTCAAGCATTCGGTTTTGCTGTACGCACTCTTTGTGACCTCGATAAAGACGGTAAGCCGAACTTTATAGATACAGATTCAGACGGCGATGGTTGCTTCGATGCGGTAGAGGGAGACGAAAAAGTACTTCTAGGACACCTAAATGCCGATGGAGGTATTGATGTGGCTGCCAACGGAGGGGTGAACGCTAATGGAGTGCCTAATCTGGTAAATGCAGGCGGAGCTGCCGATATAGGTGGAGACTTAGGTCAGGGAGTAGGAGAGGCTTATAATGCAGCTGCATCAAGCCAATGTAACAACTACTGGGTAGGTGGCACATCTGGCTTAGAGAATGCTTGGAATACCAAAGCAAACTGGACACAAGGAGCTGCTCCTCTGCCAACACAAGACGTAGTATTTGACACCGCTGCCAACAATGGCGGACAAGCCGCAAAAAGCGACCTCCACGTGCCAGTGGCTGATGAGGCTATAACTATCGGCGGTCTTACCAACGAGTCGTCGAAAGCAATGGTAGTTCCTACAGGAGCCGGATTAGTTGTTACAGGTAATATCGTTGGTTCAGGCACTTTGGCTAATGCAGATAGAATTGTGATAAAATCTGAGAAAGATAAGCCAAACGGCACATTTATCGTTCAAGATGGCTGTAGTAAACGTCCTATCTATGCTACTATAGACATGTACTCTAAGGCTTCTAAAATCGATACTGTAGAGTGGATAGATACCGACCCAAATAGTCCTGACTACACTGAAAAGGAGTATCTTACCCACACATGGCAATACTTTGGTATTCCTGTGAAGCAGATAAATATAGGAAATGTTGGTACAGATATTATCAAAAACGGCGCTGACAAAAAGTTCTGGTTGCGTGAGCGCAAGGAGGAGCGCAATGATCCAAAACACTTCTACCGCAAGTGGCGTTATATGACTAGAGCTGACAAGATGGATGCTTTCTGGGGCTACGAGATCACACAAGATGCTCCAGACACATACACCTTCAAAGGCGAACTCAATCTGTGCGGTCAGGCTCTGTCGCTAACGCGCATTGCCGCAAAGGTTACAGCCGTAACAGCCACTACAGATGAAAAAATCATTCGCCACGAGCTTGGACAGCATGTTGTGGCAAACTCATATACAGCTGCAATGACTGCTACTTCTCTAACTTTCGATGACGCATTGGACAAGACTGTTTACCTCTATAACACAGGCCACATAGCAGATTGGCAGACAA
>CAYFSY010000246.1:0-1637 GCA_964345905.1 uncultured Paludibacteraceae bacterium
GCCCATATTCGATATCGCCTCGCTTGGTATAATCGTCTGGAAGAGCGATGTTTAGTTCGTTCTGCTGCATAGGAGTACTCTCCTGTCTGTCCTTTGCCTACTCCCGACTTAAATACAACGGAAGTAAAGTATTCTAACTGATCTTGTAAATTATTACCTCCATCAATATTTCTAACAGACAAACCTATTGAATTTGTGCCTAAATCTAAACCTAAAACTTTCATATTTCGATAAATTTTATTTTGTTCTTACTGTTATATCAAATTTTTGTTGTATCTTTGCACTCAGAAGATACAAAATTGTGGAAGACTTTTCACAATAAGGCTATAAGCCGAAGATTTTCTTAGCTCCCGCGTACTTTCCGTGGGGCTTTTTTGTTGAAAAATCTTTAAAAACAACGATGGACAAAATTACAAAAAAATTACACAAGTAGGAAATATATTGTAATTATTTTAATCTTTTTAGAAATCAACACAAAAAAGCATTACCTTTGCATAAAAATAGAAAGTCATGGCTGCTACATTTATTACAGACCTTATCGCAGGCACAATTATATTTGCAATATGCGCTCCTATAGTTGGTAAGCTTTTGGTAATCGTATATGCATTTCTATATATGCTCTTTACTGGGATAAAAAACACAATTACTATTCTGTATAGAATTGGTCGTAAACGGCTATCGGGGGAATACACTGCCAAAGAGGCGTTTAAAGCTTTTTTTGAATCAGGCATAGAATCAAATCATGATTTAGACTAAACCTATATTTACATCTTTATAACCTAAAAACGAAGGGAATGTACGATACTTGCTTAAGCATAACACGTCGCCCTTCGGTTTTTTATTTCCTAACTCCAACTTTTCTACTCGCCCAAAGCCCCAAAAAGGTAATCAGTCCGTTTAGGATAAGTAGTTCGTAGCCAAAGGCGTAGCCCCAGTATGTTTTGCTGATGTAGTTGAGCGCGTAGCAGAAAATCGGCGAGAAAACGGCGATGTATGGCACCAGCCTATCGCTTGCTTGCCGCTTGGTAAAGAGCCCAAAGGCGTAGAGCCCCAGCAGCGGACCGTAGGTGTAGGATACAATGGTGTAGATAGCATCGATGACGCTCTTGTCGTTTATCGCTTTGAATATCAGGATTATCACTACAAAAGCTATGGATATCAGCACGTGGATTTTCCGACGTAGCCTGATGGCTTTTTGCTCGTCGCCGAGCTTCTCTACCCCCAAGATGTCCACCGAAAAAGATGTTGTCAGCGCCGCCAGAGCCGAGTCGGCACTCGAAAACGCCGCTGCAATAATCCCTACGATAAACAGCACGTAAACCGTGTTGCCGAGATATTGCGTGGCAAAAAGCGGTAGTATCTCGTCTGAACTCTCAGGCAGAGCAATGCCTTGTTGTCCTGCGAGTATCAGCAGCATGGCGCCGAGAGTAAGGAATAGGAAGTTTATCGGCACAAACATAATGCCGTACCAATACATGTTTTTCTGTGCACCTTTCAGGGTGCGGATAGTCAGGTTTTTTTGCATCATATCTTGGTCGAGCCCGGTCATCACGATTGGGATAAACACTCCGCTGAGGAACTGCTTCCAGAAAAACTGTCGGCTCTGCCAGTCGTGGAACACAAATATGTCGGTAGTA
>CAYFSY010000247.1:0-1624 GCA_964345905.1 uncultured Paludibacteraceae bacterium
CGAAGTAAACACCGTTGTGTATTCGCCGTAAGTGTCATTCATATCTTCTACCAATAGTAGCTCCTGAGTGAAGTCTGCAGGAGTTCTGCCATGTCCGAGCATAACCTTAAACTTCTCTGGATAGGTAGCACTCTGTCTCCTTGCACGTAGCTTTACCGTAACCATAGAGTTTGCAGGCACCGCTATAGTTGGCGATATAAGCCAGTCGTTAGCTGCATTTGATGAGCTATAGGTGTACTTCATACAAGCAGGACCCGTATTTCCACCAAGTGTTACTCTTGTAAACGTTTTACCGTCTGCATTGGCATCTACGATAGTCCACTGGTTGTAAGCCTCAGAGTCTTCAAAGCCCATAGTGTATGGCAATGTGTGGACTGGCTCTATCAGCACCTGCGATCTAACTATCGAACCACCTTGCATCACAGCTTTGCCGTATGAGCCTCTTGTAGCTACAGCTGCACCCGTAGGCTGAGTTATCTGACAGCCAGTAAGCGTAATGTTTTGGAAGTTGTAGATACTTCCCATGGAACCAGTAGCTTTTACCGTAGAGTTCTCTATAACGAGACTTTCGCCACTTGTGCCATTGTCACCCACAAAGCCAAAGTTACCTGTGGATTCTACTGTAGTGTTTCTAATAGTGAGTGTAGTATTTGCTCCCACACCGATACCACCGTTAGCGCCTGTTGATGCAACTTTTAGCGAGCCGCTGCCCTCAATATCAAGGTTAAATCTCGTAGATATAACAACTGACGTATTGGTTATAACGTTATTGCCCACAAGATTGATCTTATAGTTGCCTGCTTCCGCACTTGTAGTAATCCACATAAATACAAAACTATTTACAGTTGCATTTACATTGGTTAGCGTAAAGGTCTTCTGAGAGTGGTCGTAAGTGATAGAGCCACTCGAAAGCCCAAGATCAGGGAAGTTGGCGTTTGTGATAGCCCCTGCGTTGGCAGAGGTAAGGTCCTCACCGGCTATCTTGATGCCGTAGTTTGTTTGTGCTGTCATCGTTCCACACACAAACAGTCCAATCAGAATTGCGATGATTTTGTGTCTAAATGTTGGTTTCATAAAATGTATTTCTTTATATTTACATTCTTTTATCCTTTATTTATCCTCTCCTGCTCTGCCTGCCTCCAAGCGAGGCAGGCAGGCTTTGCCGGGAAAAGTTCTATGTTTTATTTAATGTTTTTTCAATAAGCATTGCTATTATCTCTTGATAATCAGACGCTCTACGCGGTTGATATCTTGCGATACGATGCGTACCATATAGATTCCATCTACAAGTGCAGATACATCTACCGTGGCTTTGCCTGTAGTAGCCGAAAGTGTGTATTCACCCAGCACTCTACCTTGCATATCGAGGATAGTAGCTTTTGCATCAGAGGTAAGGTCATCTATAGAGATTGTAACCTCGTCTCTTGCTGGGTTTGGATAGATAACCATAGAGGTCTCTGCCAAATCTACAGACGTAGGAACATTCACAGTTACACTTACAAAGTCTGATTCGCATATATGTGTAACTGGCGTATTTGTATAATAAGCAAGTTTTATAGAGAGTGTATGAGAGCCACCCCCTGAAAGTATAGGAGTAGTCCATGTTGTCAGGTCGTCTGTATCG
>CAYFSY010000248.1:0-1615 GCA_964345905.1 uncultured Paludibacteraceae bacterium
CCAGAGCTAAAGCTTGCAGAGTACGTGGACCGACCATGATAGAGCTCAGAGCCGAAGTAAATGTGCAGGCAGCCAAGCCAAGTGGGATAAGGATATTGCCACCAATGGCTATATCGCCCATTATCAGTTGATTTTCGAGCAATGCCTCTGGCGATGCAGAGTTTGCAAACTTCAGGCAGATAAGTAAGTAAACCACCAATCCTGTAAATGCCGCTAAGATAGAGCCAATTGGAATGGATTTGCTCGGGTTTTTTAGGTCGCCAGATAGTCCTACACCTGCTGTTATTCCTGTAAAAGCGGGAAATATTATAGCCAATACCAAAAACATACTCCCCGTATTTTTTAGAGTAGAATTGGCTGCCATATAATCTACCTCAACTCCTCCACTTATAGGACTACCAAAGAAAAACATCAGCAGAGCCACTAAAACTATTGCGCCAGCAAAATAAAGCACTTTGAGCCCCATATTTGCTCCTTTTTTAAGCACTATTGCCGAAAGCAGTAGCATAGCAGGAACACTTATCACTTGTTTGGGTAGAGCGATGCCGTAGTTCGCTTGAAAATATTTGAATATAAACTCAAAAGCCTCTGTAAAAGCCACGATATAAAACGCCACGCTAATAGTCTGCGAAAGGTATAGTAGCATTCCCAGCGTAGCTCCGATATTTAGTCCGAATGAGCGTGAGATAATAAAATACTCGCCACCACCCTCTACTCGCTTATTTGTAGCCAGCTCCGATATCGCAAAAGCAGTAGGTATGGTAACCATGTGACCTATCAGGATAAGGATAACCGTTCCCCATAAGCCGACTGTGCCAACTGCGTAGCCAAAACGCAGAAAGACTATCGCTCCGACAATCGTAGAGAGTGCGGTAAAATACACCGCTGAGGTTCCAAATTTTTTACTTTTATTCATAACGGCTTATACTTTTCTATTGTGCAAAGTTAGTGTTTTTTGCTGAAACTTCCCATTTTGTTATACATAAATATCATACATTTTGCAACTCTTTACCCATCAATTTCCCTAATATCAAAAAATTGTCAATTATTTTTACTAACTTTGCACTACAATTTATTCTTAATATAAAACCAAAAAATAAAATTTACACTATATGAGTGGTGGACTATATTCTATGGAGGGTAAAGACTTTGATAAGACCCTCGATTTGACCAAGGTTAAACCCTATGGCGATACAATGAACGACGGTAAAGTTCAGCTTAGCTTTACCCTGCCTGTGCCTTGCGGCGACGAGGCTGTAGAGGCAGCTAAGCAACTGATGCGAAAGATGGGCTTTGAGAATCCTCAAGTGGTGTTTTTCAAAGAGCTAAAAGAGGGCTTCACCTTTATGAACTGCTACGGAAGCTGCACACACACGGTTGACTATAGCTCTATACACGTACCCAAAGTCGAAAGCACAGTCATGGATATGAACGAGTGCGACGAGTATATCAGAGAGTATATTGGCAGAAAAATTGTGGTTATCGGTGCTTCTACAGGCACAGACGCCCACACCGTTGGCATTGACGCCATTATGAACATGAAAGGCTACGCCGGACACTTCGGCTTGGAGCGTTACGACATGATAGAGGCTCACAACCTCGGTAGCCAAGTAGA
>CAYFSY010000249.1:0-1610 GCA_964345905.1 uncultured Paludibacteraceae bacterium
TAGTCCCTGTTGCCTGTGTCGCCACCAAACTTACCCATCGATTGTGGAGGAGCGCCTACCAGCCTTACATCTTTGTATGTAGTATACATAAACAAAAAGTATTGGTTGCCCCCAAACAAATCTACCACCTGAGCATCGTAGATTGTACCTTTTTTAGCCTCTTTGGCAATTCATCAGACTTCTTGTAAGCCCAGAAACCATCTCTGAGGTAGTCGTGCTCAACGGTAGAGTGTTTCTGAATCATGTCGAAACCACAGTGGTGGTTAGTCGAGATCAAGCCTTCACCCGAAATCAGCTCTGCGGTACAGAAGTGCCAGAAGGGGTTCTCTTCTGTGCCAAGTCCCACGATAGCGTCCTTCAAGCTGCTGCGATTGATGTTGTAAATATCTTCAGGCGTAAGGCGGAAACCCTGTGCCTTCATCTCTTGGTAGTTTTTGCCGATGAGCGACAAAAGCCACATTCCTTCGTTTGCTCTAAGCGTTGACGTTAAGCCAAATACGGCTACGAGCAGAATTAAAACAGTTCTTTTAATCATGAATTTATACTTTTTTTTGTTAATTATTTTGCCATTGATAAAATCATCTTGCAAGGGTAACATTTTTTGTGTAATTTATAAATATACAAATGCAGGAATTTTAACACAAAATTTTATCATCCACTCAACATCCAAAGTTCGCTTAGTTTTAAGTTGCATATTTTCAAATATTTTTATACCTTTGCAAACAGAAGTTAAAGCATTACAGTTCAATAAGTTTATGATTGGAACAATAGCATCTATAATACTCATAGTTGGAATACTAGCTCTTGTAGCTCCAGTAGTGCTTCAATTGTTAGCAGGCTTGTTAAAGATTATTCTTTTGAGTCTTGCGCTACCCTTCATAGGCTTTTTCAAAGCGTATGAGATAAGAAACACTCAACCCGTAGTGTCGAAGCTGTTGGTTACAGTATATACAATCTTTTGGCTCTTTATAATCCTGATGGTGGTTATCGCTATTCGATCGTAACTCTTTGATAATACAAAACCGTTAATTTTTATATCTTTGCATTTAGAATTAATAAAAATCGTTGTTTGCTATGAGACGTTATATATTTGCTTTATTGGTTCTCGCTGCTCTGCCTCTTACTATGAAGGCACAGCAGGCTTTCCATAGCCGTGCGAGAGATTGTATGTACACGCTTCGACAAGGGGCTGTTACTACTACATTTTCTTTATGGGGTAGAGTAAAGGTTGTAAAGGGCAACGAGTATGCAGATTTAAGAGTAAAGGTAATAACCGATAAGAGAGAGGCTGCCGATTTAGAGGTTGCCATCGTAAAAGATAAGGCGACCCGTTGTGGAGAATGGCTTTTTGTAAAAAAAGATGAGCTATTTACTATTAAGTTTGTAGATGACTTTGAGGACATAACTATTCGGATTGTAAAGAGGAGTGAGTTGTCTGACTTAGTTCCATATTAACTAATCCTCCTGCTTATGGTTACTTTACGGCTGCCTCCGCTTGAGGCGCTGAATGTGGTGTGAGTGCCACTGACGAAGTAGCTGCCACCTCGCTCTCTTACTCTCTGTTGGTCGGCTTTTGGGTCGCTCTCGTATAGCGGCGTGATGTCGCGGAG
>CAYFSY010000250.1:0-765 GCA_964345905.1 uncultured Paludibacteraceae bacterium
AAAAGGTTATATCCCCGAAAACCGCAAATACCTTGAGGAGCGAATGAAAAGCGGCAACCTTATGCCATATCAGGGGACCAAGTAAATAAATATTGGAGCGATAATTTATTTTTCTAAGGCTTTAAAATCAGGTTGCTACTGCAATATTCTTCTCTTTTTTAGCAAAGGATACCTCTATCCATCGTGGAATGACGATAGCACCAAGGAGGAGATATAGATAGTAGCTAACAACTCTCCAAATAAGTGTAATAACCAATATCGGACCGCTACCAAGTGGAATGTCGCTATAATATTCCTTGAATGCGTATTCGCTGAGTCCACTGCCACCTGGTGTAGGACTCGCTATCATCACCAACCAAAGGAGAATTTGTCGAGCAAAAATCACCAAATGGTCGCCAAGAGTGGTAAAAGCCATAAATAGTGCGTTTACTACTAAAAATCGCGATGACCAAGAGAGTACAGTAGCAGCAAATGTAACAGTCCAAAATCTAAACGATTTATTCTTGAAATCTGCGGAAGCATCAAGTAGTTGATACGAAAACTTATCAATTTTGCTCTGCCAGCGACGGAAAAATGGAATTCTGAATAACATAGCAACAATTTTTAAAATCCAGTTGGGTCTGAAAAAAAGTATTACAAATAGAAGCAGAGTCCAAACGCAAATGATAGAGTAAACTATCCAGAACACAGCTCTGACTGTGGTAGCAATGATAGTTGTAGAATTGAAAACCTCATCAATAGTGACTATCAGGAAAACCACAGGAC
>CAYFSY010000250.1:775-1587 GCA_964345905.1 uncultured Paludibacteraceae bacterium
GGATAAAAAAGAGTTCGTCAAGTAGTAGATTAGCCAACATTATAGTGGTGCTTTTTGCTGCTGATATACCCTCCTTATTCAGAAACAGCACTACCAGTCCCGAACCTCCTATAGCCGTAGGTGTAACAGACAAAGTAAACTCGCTCAATACATGAACTCGAAATGCTTGGCTCCAGTTTATCTTGTGGTCTGTCATGGCTTTGAATCGCCAGATTAGTCCGAAGTCGCGTCCAAAAATCAGTAGAAACGCAAGAATAATATAACCCACACTCTGCCAATTAAAGCGAATTTGCCTAAAGCTTTCGACTTCTAGTTCGCTTGCAAAAAGCCAAACAGCTACTCCTACTCCGATAATAATCGGGAGAATAATCTTCTTGGAGCTGAAGTACTTAGGCTGCTTGGAGTATGATTCGCTAATGTTTTTGCCCATTTACGTTCAATTAGATGGTTGTATCTATCCAGTACTTCATCGACTATATTTTCCCATGAACGTGCAATAGTCAGTGAAGCGTTATTTCCAACCATAGATATCAAATCTCTGTTTTGTGATAAGAGTCGGATTTTTTCAGCCAGAGACTCTGCAGTGTTTTCAATTAAAAACCCATTCATATTGTCTCTAATAACTTCAGATGTAGTGGATTTAGCTACAACAATTGACGGAGTGTGTAGAGCCGCTGCTTCGCGTACTACAAGCGGTGCGTTGTCGTACAGCGAAGGGAAAAGAAAGAGGTCGGCAGCAGCGTAGTGTTTTTTCAGCAATAGATTCAACTGGCAAAGTTATAAAAAAAAGCAGCTGGCGAGTTGAAAAAAAG
>CAYFSY010000251.1:0-1558 GCA_964345905.1 uncultured Paludibacteraceae bacterium
TAAATCCGTATTGTGCGTAGCCCTCCCTATCGGAATGATTGTAAACAACCGCCACGCATGTACGCCTGCTGAAACGAGCAGCTCTCTTATCTGCTCCAGCTCATGAATATTCTTTTGGTTTACACAGGTTACCACATCGAAGTTTATGCGACTTGATGACGCCGCCAGCTTGATAGCGTTTATAGCCTTGTCGAAACTTTTTTCGTTATTCCTGAGCCAATTGTGGGTGTCTTTCAGACCGTCGAGGCTTATCGTTAGCGCTCCTATTCCTGCATTCAGCAGCGAGATGTGCCTCTCCTCGTCATAGAGGTATCCATTGGAAACCATCGACCACCGAAACCCGCGCCGCCGCAACTCTCTGCCACAATCCTCTAAATCTTTTCGCAAAAGAGGCTCGCCACCTGTGAACACAACCGTAAAGTTTTCGGGTATATTTTCTATGGTGTCGATTGCTCTGAAAAAATCCTCCGCAGGCATATCGCTGTGCGTGCTATCTTTTGAGCAGTCGCTGCCACAATGCAAGCAGTTCAGATTGCATCGTGTGGTACACTCCCAAAATAGATAGTTGAGCTCGTGCCGCTTGGTTTCAGCATCTTTGAATAGTCTGAAACCCTGTTTCTTGAGGAATGAAAGCATTTACTTCTCGTCCAGTGCTACTGCTAAATCTACCCTATCGCCAAAACTGGTGAGGACGGTGTCTTTGTCGGCATAAAGCTTGTTTTGCTCTCCGTCAACGTCCTGAAACTGAAGTCTTAGCTCACTGCTTCTCTCTGTGTAGAACGAGAATCTGCCCTCTTCGTCGGTCATTTCATACTGCCTGTTGTCCATCACAGAGACTTTAATTCCCTTGATTGGCTCCCCTGATGTTTTAGATTTAACTTGTCCTTTGACCAGCAAGTCGTGTCCAAAGTCCTGAGGTGTTCCATAGCACGCTTGGAAAGCAAACATCACGGTTGTCAGGCTTAAACCTCCAATGATTTTTTTAAAGTTACCTTTTTTCATATTACTTTTATAGATTTATTTGTTTCAGTAATAAAAAAGCAAACGCTTCTACTTCTAAAGACACAAAGTTAATAAAAATGTTGCATAATACTCTTTTTTTTACTTCCACTAACTAATCTTCCCCCAATACTGCTCGGTGGCACCGAGTTCGCTGAGGCGGGTGGCGATGATTTGGTTTTCGGGTTTAGAGAGTTCGGGGTCGGCTTTGAGTATGGCTCTGGCTACGTCGCGAGCCGCTTGCAGTACGGCTCCGTCTCTGGCTAAGTTTGCCACCTTTAGCTCAAAGGGCAGACCGCTCTGTGCTGTGCCTTCCAGCTCGCCCGGTCCGCGCATGGCGAGGTCGGCTTCGGCTATCTCAAATCCGTCGTTGGTGTCGGTCATTATCCGCAGTCGGCGAAGCGAGTTTTCCGAAAGCTGGTAGCCCGACATCAGTATGCAGTAGCTCTGCTCCGCACCGCGCCCTACCCTGCCCCGTAGCTGGTGCAGCTGCGAGAGTCCGAAGCGCTCGGCGTTTTCTATTACCATTACCGAGGCGTTTGGCACGTCCACGCCCACC
>CAYFSY010000252.1:0-1521 GCA_964345905.1 uncultured Paludibacteraceae bacterium
GTCCCTTTGAAAATGGCGAAATAGAGTTAGATGAGAGTTATTTTGGAGCAAGGAGAGTTCGTGGAATCCGTGGGCGTGGAGCAAAAGGGAAAACACCCGTTTTCGGAATGCTTAAACGAGGCGATAAGGTTTACACCCAAATCGTCAAAAACTGCTCTGTGAGCGAGTTATTGCCAATTATTCAAGGTAAAATTGAGCCAAACACAGTGCTCTATACAGACGGATTTAAGACTTACGATGGACTTGTTAATTATGGCTACAAAGAGCATTTTAGAGTCAAACATAGCGATAATGAGTTCGCAAATGGACACAATCACATTAATGGAATTGAAAACTTTTGGGGACTATGCAAAGTGCGTTTAGCCAAGTTCAGAGGAGTACACAAACAAACATTTTTTTTGCATATAAAAGAGTGTGAATTCAGATATAATTGCAGAAATCAAAATATTTATGTAACTTTGCTGAAAATTTTGAGGAAAAATCCTCTAAAGTTATCTTGAACCTATTTTTGTATATTATTAACTTATTAAAAATTTATAGAACAATGAGAATTTTCAAATCAGTTTTATTAATTTCTGCACTCTCGCTAGTGCTGGTGTCATGTGGTCAGAAAAAAGCAGCAGAGGCAGACCAGCTCCCTGAGGCAATGCAGGTGGACGAGCTACTTAGCCAAGCCGAGACGCTTGTAGACCAAGCCGTAGTTGTAGAGGGCGTCTGCACACACATTTGCAGCCACGGAGCCAAAAAGATTTTCCTGATGGGCAGCGACGACAGCAAAACCATCCGCGTGGAGGCTGGTGGCAACATCGAGGTGTTTAGCCAAGAGACTGTAAACAACATTGTGCAGGTAAGAGGCACCCTCGTAGAGGAGCGTATCGACGAGGCTTATCTGGTGGATTGGGAAGAGAAGCTTGCTGCTCAGACTGCCGAGAAGCACGGCGACGGAGAGGCTGGATGCGCCACCGAACAGAAGGCTCAGCAAGAGACACCTGTAAACTCAGAGCAGGAGCGTATCGACAACTTCCGCAAACGCATTGCAGAGCGTAACGAGAAAGAGGGAAAGAACTACCTTTCGTTCTACTTCGTCAGAGCCGAGGAGTACGTGATTAATCCAGGCGAGGAGGCAGCTCCAGAGAAATAACTCTTAGCAAAGGTTTACAGTTATGACCGAAAAAATCTCTTTCGGAACACGTTTGCGAAAATGGTTCCGAGTGATTCATCGTGATTTGTCGTTTTTCTTTTCGGGGATAATCATCATCTACGCCGTGTCGGGCATTATGCTCAACCACCGCGATAGCATCAACCCAAACTACACGGTAAGGCTGCAAAAGATTCAGGCAGAGGGCACATTCCCGATGGCTAAAGAGAGCATCACAAAGCCTGTGGTAATAGAGATGCTGAAGCCCATAAAAGAGGAGGGCAACTACACCAAACACTACTTCCCCGAGAGCGACAGGATGAAGGTTTTCCTCAAAGGCGGTTCGTCGCTCGAGGTGGATATGCAGAGCGGCGAGGCTCTCT
>CAYFSY010000253.1:0-1514 GCA_964345905.1 uncultured Paludibacteraceae bacterium
CAGCCGATTCCGGGTGGTGCTGCGGCTCGTCCGTTTATCACTCACCACAACGCTCTGGACATCCCGCTCTATCTACGAATTGCCAACGAGCTATACCTGAAGCGCCTGATAGTAGGCGGATTCGAGGGAGTCTATGAGTTTTCTAAAAACTTCCGCAACGAGGGTATGGATCGCACACACAATCCAGAGTTCACCGTAATGGAGATTTATATAGCCTACACAGACTACAACTGGATGATGGAGTTTACCGAGCAGATGATAGAGAAGGTAGCACTAGACGTCAACGGCTCTACAAAGGTGAAAATTGGCAACAACGAAATCGACTTCAAGGCTCCATTCAAACGCGTTACAATGATTGATAGCATCAGGGAGCATACAGGAATCGACATCAGCGGAATGGACGAAGCACAACTGCGTGACGTCTGTAAGCAACTGAATATCGAGATCGACGAAACGATGGGTAAGGGCAAACTAATTGATGAAATTTTCGGAGAAAAGTGCGAAGGCAACTACATTCAGCCAACATTTATCACCGACTACCCTATCGAGATGTCGCCACTCTGCAAGCGCCACCGCACAAATCCAGACCTCACCGAACGCTTCGAGCTCATGGTAAATGGCAAAGAGCTTGCAAACTCCTACAGCGAGCTAAACGACCCAATCGACCAGCTGGAGCGATTCCAAGAGCAGTTGAAGTTGAGCGAAAAGGGCGACGACGAGGCTATGTTTATCGATATGGACTTTGTTCGTGCTCTAGAGTATGGCATGCCACCAACCTCAGGTATGGGAATAGGCATGGATAGGCTAGCAATGCTACTAACAGGACAGGTTTCTATCCAAGAGGTGCTGTTTTTCCCGCAAATGAAACCTGAGAAAAAGCAGGTAGAGCTTTCGGAGGACGAAAAAATGGTGTTTGAACTGCTGAAAAAAGAGCCTCAAATACTTTTAGACAAGCTAAAAGAGCAAGCCGCTCTTTCGAACAAGAAGTGGGATAAAGCAATCAAGGGATTGACATCTAAGCACATGGCAAAGGTAGAGAAAACAGGCGAAGAGCTGTGGGTGAATCTGATACAGTGATTTTTTTACTATAAATAACTAATTAAAATCTGAAAAGCCCCCACCAATAAGGTCAGGGGCTTTATTGTTGTATTACACAAGAGTAGAACTACTACTCCGTTTTGTCTTCTTTCTTGTATGGAAAGAGCTTATCGATGCCGATGATGATAAAGTAAAATATCGTCATAAAGATAAAGACACCTGCCAAGCCTATGCCTGAAATCTGTAGTGCTTTTATAAGTTCTGGATTATTCATCATACTCTAAAATCTCCTTTTTTTCTGTGTTAATAAATAAGAATTTAAGCGAAAAGTGGCACAAGTAGCAATATCATTCCACCCACTATTACCGAACCAATCTGTCCGCCAACGTTGGCACTGATAGCAGGCATAAGCAGGTAGTTGTGCTTATCCTCTTTTAGTCCCATGCTGTGGATTACGCGTGCAGACATCGGGAATG
>CAYFSY010000254.1:0-1508 GCA_964345905.1 uncultured Paludibacteraceae bacterium
GAAATGTGCGTATGTTTTATATACTTGTTTTTCATTGATACAAAATAACTTACAAGGATAATTCTTTTCTAAAGTTATCTTGAACCAATAAAAAAAACTAACGCAAAGTTAGTTTTTTTACATAAGAACGTGACAGAAAGCCTGTTTAGTTTTTATGAAGTTTTCTCGAATGGTGGTCGAGAGAGATTTTCTCTGTTGTGAAGTTGCTCTTAAAAACCCCTTCTGCCTCTACCCATTCCTCCGCCTCGGCGACCCATTCCTCGTCCAGCGCCTTGGCTTCTGCCAAATCCTCGAGTTTCGCCCTCTGCAAAGCCTTGTTCGCCGCGTCCTCTGCCAAAGCCGTGGCATCTTTTCATGCCTAAGCATCTGCCGCCTCTGCCGACGTTTTCTATCGCCTGCTCTTCTGTAGAACTTACGCTTTCTCCATAATTGGTGCATTTACCCATTTTACGTCCTGTCATCGCACCCTCTCCCATTGGACCTTGTTGATTAAATCTTGGCATAATAATTTCTCCTTATTTTTTTACGTTAATATCTTTATTGTTAAATCTCTAATTCATATCCCACATAAAACTGTGTAATCTGCTCGCCCAAAATGCTTTTCAGCTGGCTGAAAGTTGTATCGCCTGTGCAGTGTCCTGTCAGAAAAAGAGTTTCGGGGAAACGACTTTTTAGCGTTTGTCCCAACTTCTCAATCTCTTCTTCAGTTTCATACTGCATACCATTCTGGCTATCCAACAGATGAAATCCACCCATTACACAACCTATTTCTCCTTCTTGTTCGGCAGTTACACTCTCCAAAATATTCAGCAAACCGCTGTGTCCGCAACCTATAAATACAAATCGCCGCTCGCTTCCAAACGTGATAATCAGCTCATGGTCGAAGTCGTCGTTTATCAACTCATCGCCTCTCTTTTTAAAAAGCGTCCGATTGGCTTTCGGCAAAGGATATTTTGTAGTTTTGGGATTAAAAACAGCAATATCATTTTCAAATATCGCACTGTCATCAACTTTTATCAACCTTTCGCCAAGTGATTCAAAATCAAAATCGATACTTATTTTCCTCAAACTATTTCTCGATGAGTAGTACTCCCGATTCAGTATCTGCGACGAAACAACGATTTTTGCTTTTTGGTTTATCTCTAAAAATGCCTCGAGTCCGCCGATATGGTCGGCGTGTCCGTGAGAGACGAAAAGGTAGTCCACTTCGCTCAAATCAATGTTCATAAGCTTGGCATTGCGAGCAAACAAGTCTGAGGCACCCACATCGAGCAAGCACTTGTAGCTCTCCGTTTCGAGATACATAGAGAGGCCATGCTCGGTGGCGAACCCCGCTCCAGCGGCTCTATTGTCTGATAATACTACAACTCTCATGTTGATTTACTCTATTGGTTTCTGTTCATTGCGTCTGCGTCTCTTGCCGCCTCCGCAGGCGTGACTGTGTCTGCGACCGCCGCCATCTCTTTTGCCGCCCAGCTCTACATGTCCGCCCTCTATTACCAGCGACT
>CAYFSY010000255.1:0-1502 GCA_964345905.1 uncultured Paludibacteraceae bacterium
ACTTTGCTGAAAATTTTGAGGAAAAATCCTCTAAAGTTATCTTGAACCAAAAAGTTAGATAAAATAGTCTCATGAAATTATTTTTTTGTTAGACGACTTATAATTATTTCGATATTTTCAGCCTTGCGCCTCGCAAAGTACTCTTTTTTGTCAAACATCAACTCGCCCGTTATTAGCTCAGCAAACTGATACGAAACAACAGGGAATATATTGAGTGATACAATACTGATATAGAGCATTTTTGCATCCATCCACTCTATTTCGCCACGTGCTGCGACTTCGTCAATCTCGGCTTGTGTTTTGGCAAATAGCTCTGCTGTCTTCTTCGATAGCTTCTCACTAACCATGGTACGTCTTTCCGAATATGGTATAATTTCATTCAGAAAAAAACGTGGCAGCAGAGGGTTTTTCACAACCATATCGAAGTGCAATGATATACCTTCACGCAGCCGCTCCAAGAAAGGGATGTCGGGATTGCCCATAGGAAGAAATATCGACTGCTCAATCTTGTCGATAACCTTGTCTGCTATGCGTTCAAAAATATGTTTTTTGGTGCGAAAGTAGTAGTGTAGCATTGCGTGGGTTACTCCCGCTTTTTCGGCAATAGAGGTAGTTCGTGCGCCGTTGTACCCCTTGGTAAAAAACTCCTGCTCGGCTGCCTCCAATATCAACTGTTCATTGCTTGTTTTTTCTTGTTCACTCATAATTATGAATAATTTATCAGTTAATAATTCTGTTTATCAGATTTGTTTAACAATTTTGTTAATAAAGTGCAAAGGTAGAGAATTTATTTGATTCCACAAAAAAAATCGCTAAAAATCGAAAATTTAAATTTACTTATGGTGATAACTGTTTGTTTTAATGTCGCCTAAAAATTCCATGAACGTGGCTGTGGATAGGTAAAAAAAACATTTCTACACTACTAAATCCCTTAATTACAAAAAAATCGCTATCTTTGTAAGTTTTTTAGAGATAATTGATACAAGTATGAATATGAAGTTTCTGAAAGTTTTCGCATTGGCAGGAGCCTTTGCCACTATTGCGGCGGTTTCTGCAAAGGGTCAAAACGCCAAAGACAGCACCAAGCAAGTTCGCAATGTGCAGATAGAGCGTGAATATACACCTGAGGTTACGCCTGTAACTCGTCCTACAGTAGAGCTACAGCCAGAGGAGCCAAGTATTAAAAAGTCAAATCCCGCTTTTAGCAAGTACACCAAGTCATTTCAAGTGCAGCCAACACCGCTGATACCACTTCAGCCAGAGGATTACGGCGCTCTGACTCGCACTGCACCCAAGCAGGGTTTCCTTCGTGTGGGAGCAGGCTTCCTATTCAATTGGATGGCAGACTTTTGGTATCCAGTATGGAATACAGACGAAGGCTACTTCGATGTAAGAGTACACCACGACGGCATCTATTCGTTACGACAGAGAGGTCAGGATTCCAAAAAGCTTTTCAACACAGATTTGGGGATAAATTTCCACAAAAATTTTGATGACAATCA